>NZ_QSPG01000020.1:0-36688 GCF_003436395.1 Collinsella sp. TM06-3
CTATTTGCTCAATGTGTTCGGCTGAGATCGGAAATCAACCATCGTAATAATACCTATAATGGCGATAGCTAAAACACGACCTGCTTCCCCATCGGAGGATATTTATGACCGAAACCACTGCCGCAGCCGCCATCGAGACACGCGACACCAAGCTCGAGATCATCATGGGCCGCGAGGCACTCGATAAGCTCGCCGATGCTACGGTGTTGGTGCTCGGCTGCGGAGGCGTGGGCTCCAACTGCTGCGAGGCACTCGCCCGCGGCGGCATCGGTCATTTCGTCATTCTGGACAAGGACATCATCGCGCCCAGCAATATCAATCGCCAGGCCATCGCCTTTCATAGCACCGTCGGCAAGCGCAAGGTTGACGTGATGGAAGCCATGATCCACGATATCAATCCTGCCGCCACCGTTATCAAACGTACCGAATACCTGCTGAGCGACAACATCGATGATTTCTTCGCGAGCGTTTTGGAGCAGACGGGCGGCAAGCTCGACTACGTCGTCGACGCCATCGACACCATCTCGGCCAAGCTCACCATTGCCAAATATGCTCAGGACCACGGCATTCGTTTGGTTAGTTCCATGGGCGGGGCCAACAAGCTCCATCCCGAGTGCCTCCGCTTTGCCGACATCTTCGATACGGTACGTGACCCCATGAGCCGCATCATGCGCAAAGAATGTAAGAAGCGCGGAATCAAGAGCCTACATGTACTGTTTAGCTGCGAGGAATCGGTTAAGACACAGCCCCGCGACCCTTCCAACATCCACGAGCGCACCGAGCTGGGAACCGCCAGCTTTATGCCGCCCATCATGGGCCAGATGATCGCCGGCGAGGTTATCCGCCAGATCAGTGGGCGCGGGTGCGAGCGCGTGCGCGCCGACGGCCAGCGCCTGGACTAGCGGAGCGCGCCGAGATGGAACCGCGATTCTTTGACACGCATTGTCACCTTGATTTGATGCTCAGCCCCGATGCTGCAATCAGTGAGTCGGAGGCATTGGGGCTGGGGCTCTTTGACTGCGGGGTCGACCCACGCGACTTCGCGGCAGCAAAAAAGCGGGCCGGCCGCTACCCAAACATTATCGCGGGCGCCGGCCTCCATCCCTGGTGGCTCGCCGACGGCCGCTGCGGTCCTGCCGAAGTCAATCTGCTTTGCGAAGTTGCTGCCCAAGAGCGCTACATCGGCGAGGTGGGACTCGACTTTTCCGCGCGCTATGCCGGAAGCGAGCCGCTACAAATACAGGCATTTGACCGGCTCTGCGATACACTCGCGCAGCATCCTCTTACCGGGCGAGTGATATCAATTCACGCCGTTCGTTCGGCAGGAACCGTACTGGACGTCCTCGAATCGCACGGATTACTCATCCCAAACCCCGATTCCCCCGCTATCATCTTCCACTGGTTTAGCGGCGCTTCGGACGAACTCGCCCGCGCGCGTAATGCGGGCTGCTATTTTTCCGTCAACGAACGGATGCTCGCTACCAAGCGCGGTCGTGAATACGCCCGACAGATCCCACTCGACCGTCTGCTGCTCGAAACCGACGCTCCAGCCGAACCGCAAGCAGATGCAAGCGCGCGACAGCTCATCACATCGCTAAAAAGCGCCTCCCTGCACATCGCCGAACTTAAAAACTGCGTCGTGGAGAGCGCCGAATCGATCGTTTTGGAAAATTCGCGCTTCATATTTGACTTCCGCTGACCCCGGTGGGCAAAAAACACCAAATATGAGTACTGCTGTAAAGCTAGTAGCATTATATTGTGACAAAAGAGCGCCTTGATAATGTACAGCTGTTCATTATCAAGGCGTTTTAGCATGGCTAAAGCCATATTTAACAGGTTATAATCGCCCCCAGGCGCTCAACCAGGACCTTAAAAGCATAATTTCCCTGTTACTAAATTAGTGACAGTACTCATATTTGGCATTTTTTGTCCACGAACCCCTAAAGAGCCTCCAACAGACCCCCTAAGAAAGCTCAAGCAGCTCGGGCAGCTGGTCGATAATCTTGTCCGCGGCGTCCTGGCTAAAGCCGAAGCGCTCCTCGCGCTTGGCAATGACCGTCAGGCCGGCTCGCTTGCCGGCAGTGATGCCAGGCACCGAATCCTCAACGCAGCAGCAGCGATTCGCGGGCAGCCCCAGCAGGTCCAGCGCATGCAGGTAGATGTCGGGCTCGGGCTTGCTCTCCTTAAACTGCTCGCCGCTCACCACATACTCAAAGGCATCCGACAGCCCACACGCGTTGAGCACTTCCTCGATGCTATCCATGGGAGACGAGCTGGCAAGCGCCACGCGAACGCCACGGCGCGGCAGCTCTCGAATCGTATCCACGGCGCCTGGGTTAATCAAAGCCTGATAGTCGCGCGGACGCTTATGCGCCCACTCGTCCCAACGGGCCAACGCTTCCTCGCCAGTGAAATGCCCCTTACCGGCGCGCTCAAACCAATCGACCAGCATATGCAGGAAGAACTGATGCGAGGTACCGACTTGCCCATTCAACTCCTCTTGAGTCAGGTTAAGCCCAAGCTCCTTGGCAAACGCGGCAGTCTCGCCCAGGTAGTAATACTCGGTATCGACAATAACGCCGTCCATATCAAAGATAACGGCATCGAACGGAAATGCGGACACGGCACCCTCCCTAACAAAAGGGCGCCTGTAAGCAGGCGCCCGAACCATACATTATCGGCGATTCTAGCCCAGCAGCTTATCCAGCGCCACTGCAATACCGTCTTCGTTGTTATTGGCGGTTACCATCTGGGCAACTGCCTTAACCTCATCGACGGCGTTGCCCATGGCAACACCGGTGCCGGCCCACTCAATCATGGACTTGTCGTTCTGGCCGTCGCCAAACGAGACGACCTCGCTGGCATCGATACCGAGCTTGGGCAGGGCACCCTCGAGCGCACGGGCTTTGTCGATACCGGGCGCCGTGTACTCAAAGTACCAGTCGGCCGTAAACATGCCCGAAAGCGTCTGGGTAAAGGGCGCATACATCTCCTCGTAATGCGCCTGCAGGTAGGTCGGATCACCCGCCGTCAGCAGCTTGTCCACGGGATAAGTGTCCACGACCTCATGCAGGCTCTCGACCTCGCGAATCTTAAGATCGCACGCATCGCGCTCATACTTGACGATATTCTTCCGCAAGCCGTCAGGCAGCGTGATCATGCAATGGTACGAGTCCTCGACGTGCAAATCGCGACCGAGCGAAATCATAGGAATCACGTCGAAATTGCGCAGATGATCAATCAGACGGTGCAGTTCGTCAGCCGGCATGGCCTGATCAAATAGGACCTCATCGGTCTGAGCGTCGACCACGTGCGCGCCATTAAAGGCAACTAGCAGACCATCATGGTTTTGAAGGTCGAGCTCCTGCGCCAAGGCGTGCAGCCCCCATGCAGGACGACCCGAAGCCAAGATGAGCTTAATGCCCGACTCCTGCGCAGCGAGCAGCTTCTCGCACGTACGCGGGCTGATGACCTTTTGGTCGTTGGTGAGTGTACCGTCGATATCCATTGCGATGGCTTTGATTGCCATATATGCCTCCCTATCATTGAACAACCTTGTCTGAGCCATCATACAGAACACCCACGGCGGCTCTGTCTGCAACGGGTAAAAAGTCATATTGTCCCGAACATGAACGGCGCGCCTTCGACGATTGCGATGCCCGTCGAGGCGCCTCCCGATACATTCCATCCTATCCAAATAGCAAGGGCCCGTATCCCAACGGATACGGGCCCCTTTCAGCCATAAGCCAACTCGGCCGTAAAAACTACTTGCGGTGAGCGCGGTAGAACTCGATGAGCGCCTGGGTCGAAGCGTCCTGCTCGGCCTTGGCAGCGTCGTCGTGGAAGGCCGGGGTGATCTGCTTGGCAAGCTGCTTGCCCAGCTCGACGCCCCACTGGTCGTAGGAGTCGATGCCCCAGACCGTGCCCTCGACAAACGTGATGTGCTCGTACAGGGCGATGAGCTCGCCGAGTGCGAACGGGGTCAGCGTGTCGCCGAAGATCGAGGTCGTCGGACGGTTGCCCTCAAAGCAGCGGGCCGGGACGATCTGCTCGGGCGTGCCCTCGGCACGAACCTCGTCGGCCGTCTTACCAAAGGCGAGCGCCTTGGTCTGGGCCAGGAAGTTGCCCAGGAACAGCTCGTGGACGTCCTGGCCGCTGTCGGTTGCGGGGTTGGCAGTGTTGGCGAAAGCGATAAAGTCGGCCGGGACCACCACGGTGCCCTGGTGCAGCAGCTGGTAGAAGGCGTGCTGACCGTTGGTACCGGGCTCGCCCCAGAAGATCTCACCGGTATCGGAGGTCACAGCGCTGCCGTCCCAGCGGACGTGCTTGCCGTTGGACTCCATGGTGAGCTGTTGCAGGTAGGCCGGGAAGCGGTGCAGATACTGGCAGTACGGCAGCACGGCGTGGCTCTTGGAACCGAAGAAGTTGACGTACCAGACGTTGAGCAGGCCCATCAGCGCGACGGCGTTGTTCTCGAGCGGGGTGTTGCAGAAGTACTCGTCGATGGCGTGGAAGCCCTCAAGGAACTGCTGGAAGCGCTCGGGGCCGAGCACGACGATCAGCGACAGACCCACGGCGGAGTCGACGGAATAGCGGCCGCCGACCCAGTTCCAAAAACCGAAGGCGTTGGCGGGGTCGATACCGAAGGCCTCGACCTTTTCGAGCGCGGTGGAAACGGCGACAAAGTGCTTGGCCACGGCCTCGGCGTTCTGCTCATCGGAGCCGTCGATGGCACCCTGAGCCTTGAGCTGCTCGAGCATCCAGGTCTTGACCTCACGAGCGTTGGTGAGGGTCTCGAGCGTGGTGAAAGTCTTGGAGACGATAATCACGAGCGTGGTCTCGGGATCGAGGCCCTTGAGCTTCTCTGCCTGATCGTTGGGGTCGATGTTGGAGATGTAGCGGCAGTCAATACCGGCGTCGGCGTAGGGACGCAGGGCCTCGTAGGCCATGACCGGGCCCAGATCGGAGCCGCCGATGCCGATGGACACCAGGTGCTCGATCTTTTTGCCGGTAACACCCTTCCACTCACCGGAGCGCACGCGCTCGGCGAAGGCATACATGCGGTCGAGAACCTCGTGCACGTCGGCGACGACGTCCTGGCCGTCGACGATGAGCTGGCCCTTCTCGCTTGCCGGGCGGCGCAGCGCGGTGTGCAGGACGGCGCGGTCCTCGGTGGTGTTGATGTGCTCGCCGGAGAACATGGCGTCGCGGCGCTCCTCGAGCTTCACCTCGCGGGCAAGATCGCACAGCAGCTTGACGGTCTCATCAGTCACCAGGTTCTTGGACAGGTCGAAGTGCAGGTCACCGGCGTCAAAGCTCAGCTTGTTCACGCGCTCGGCATCGGCGGCGAACCAGGCCTTGAGGTCGATACCCTCGGCCTCGAGCTTCTCCTGATGGGCCTCGAGCGCCTTCCAAGCGGCAGTCGACGTAGCATCGATAGGTGCGGCAACAGTTGCCATAGAGTCCTCCTCAGCATACGGGCGCACGCCTCCATGCGCCCGGACATTCAGATGCCACTATTCTAGCGCAGGTCAAGACTATAATCAGCGAGCGTTGCCAATCGGCCCCCAAACGGCAACCGACCAAAAAGGGACAGGTTTAATTTGGCAGGTCAAACGCTTTACCAATCAAAAATAACCTATCCCTTTATGCCAAATATTAGGCCGCAGCGCAGACGCTACCGAGCAACTCACGCAGAGGAGACCCGATGCCCTCCAGCAGTTCGGGCGCGATGATGGCAAAAACGGGAACCTCGCCGGCCCCCACGACGGCAGGCACCTTGCCCTCCGAGACGATACATCCATAAGGGACAAAACCGTCTTCGCCGACATCGAGCGCCGCCATGCGACGGGCGAGCTCGCGCGCAAAGCCGGCAGTATCGGCATCGCCAATCGCCAAGACAAAGTCCACGCCTTCGTCGGTCGCCAGGGCCACGGCTTCGTCGATCAGCTCGTCTCCTCCGTCGCCTTCAACCGAGCCGCAGCGGAAAAGCACGCGCTCGAGCAGGGCGCGATCGAGCGAGCCCAGCGCCGCCGAAACGAGCTCATCACGCGTGTGCTTGTCGCCTCCCAGCACGACCAGTGCCTTGGTGCCGCCATAGTGGGCAACCAATCGCCCGCACCAGCGAGCCACATCCCCATCCGCAACCAAGCGCGTCGGCATACCAAACCCATAGTTGACCATTATCCCCACAACCCTTCCGTGCTTTATGGTGGTATCAATCGTTAGCCTCATGCTACGAAGCGAGCTTTTCCGAGCTGTTTCGCGCTCTTTAGGGCTGCGTTAAAAACCCGATGCAACCGCACGACCATATCTGCCAAATAGGGACAGGTTTTGACGGTGTCCGGTCGAGCAGGTATTATCGAACAGGTATTCGATAAGAACATGTGTTTGATGGGAGGCTCGGATGGAGCACGAGCAGCACACCTACATCTGCATCGACCTCAAGACGTTTTATGCCAGCGTCGAGTGCGTCGATCGTGGGCTCGATCCGCTCACCACCAACCTGGTCGTTGCCGACGAATCGCGCGGACGCACGACCATCTGTCTCGCTATCACGCAGACCATGAAGGACCTCGGGATACACAACCGCTGCCGTCTATTCGAGATTCCCGACGGCATCGACTACATCAAAGCAGTGCCGCGCATGCAACACTACATGGAGGTGTCGGCGCAAATCTACGGCGTCTATCTGGAATACGTCAGCCCCCAGGACGTGCACGTCTACTCCATCGATGAGTGCTTTATCGACGTGACGCCCTATCTGGACCTTTATCACACCGATGCCGAAGGGTTCGCCTGCATGTTGCGCGACGAGGTCTTGGGGCGCACCGGCATCACGGCGACGGTCGGTATCGGCCCCAACCTATTCCAGGCCAAGGTGGCGCTCGACATCACCGCCAAGCACGTAGCCAGCCGCATTGGCGTACTCGACGACGAGATCTTTCGCAAGGAGATCTGGCCCCATCGCCCCATCACCGACATCTGGGGCATCGGCCCCGGCGTGGCGGCCCGTCTCGAGAAATACGGCGTCTACGACCTGATGGGCGTCGCCGCACTCGACGAGAACCTGCTCTACGACGAACTCGGCGTCAACGCCGAATATCTCATCGACCACGCCTTCGGGCGCGAGCCGACAACCATCGCCGATATCCAAGCCTATCGCCCGCAAGCGACCTCGACCACCACAGGACAGGTGCTCTCGAAGGGCTATGCCTACGAGCAGGCCTACACCGTCTTGCGCGAAATGGTCGACAACGCCGTGTTGGATCTAGTCGATAAGCACGTGGTCTGCGACAGCATCTCGCTCTTTGTGGGCTACGCGAGCGAGCGCGCCGACATACGCCGGCTCAACGCCAGCGGCACGGCGCAGTATATAGACGGCTGCGGACACTTGCGCTCGAGCACCTCGGGCATCGAGCCCGCAGCGACCGACGGCCCCGAGCTCGCGCCCCGTGCTCCCAAGCCCGTCCAGCGCGATGACGAAAGGCGTCGCCTGGTGCGCGAAGCGCAGGCAATCGATGGCATCTTTGTGGGAGAGCATGGCGGCAAACCGCGTGGTGGCTATGCCGCACTCTTTGCGCACTCCAACGCCTCGCGAAAGCTGCCCGAGCGCACTAATTCGTTTAAGAAAATCATGGGGTATTTCGATGACCTTTGGGCACAAACGGTCGATCCCAAACGACCGGTCAAGCGCATCAACCTGGGATTTGGCAATCTTGTGCCCGAGGAATTTGCCACCATCGATCTGTTCAGCGATATCGAGGCCGATGAGCGCGAGCGCGACCTGGCGCGCGCCGTCCTGGCCGTGAAAGGCAAGTACGGCAAGAACGCGCTCGTCAAGGGATTAAGCTTTACCGCCGGCGCCACCGCGCGCGAACGCAACGGCCAAGTTGGAGGACATCGTGCCTAAACCCAAGCAGCAGCCCGTGCGCCCGCCGACCGCCTTCGAGCGCCTGGCGGACCCCGAGGGCAGACGCCGCGCCGCCGACCCCAACCTCACTGCCAACGGTGCCGTGCGCGCCAACCGCGCCGCACAGTTTATGCCCTTTGCCGCCCTCACGGGATACTACGAACTCGTGCGCAAGCAGGAAATCACCGTCGAGTCAAAACGTGAGCTCACGGAAGAAAAAGCCCTCGTACTTTCTAAAAAGCTCGAGGGTCTCAAACGTGGCGACTTGGTTCGTGTCACCTATTACGATACATACGGCTATCGCAGCCGCACCGGCATCCTCGACGAGGCGCTCCCCGCCTTCAAGCTCCTCAAGCTCCGAGACATCGCCATCGACTTCGACGACATCCAAGACATCGAACTGCGCGGACGAGCCTAGCCAAGGAAGCGCACCCAGAGCGACGCTTACAGCGTCATGACGTAGTAACCCGCATCTCTCACGGCAGTCTCAAGGACACCGCGATTGATCGGCCGCTTGGAGCGCACACGCGCTGTGTGGTCCGCGTACGTTACCGTAGCCCACACACCATCCAGCGCATTGAGGGCATTGGCTACGTTCTGAGCGCAGCCTTCACAGCTCATGCCGCCGATGAGCAGCTCATCGCTATAGGGATAGTGTGACGCATCGGTATCCACCACAACAACCTTTTTGGCCTTCTTGCCGCTCGCACCATCGCTGCAACAACTCTTCCCGTGTGTCGAAGCGGCAATGCGACGCAGTCCAAAAAACATGCCGACGGCAATGACGGCCAGCACGATGAGATTCGCAGGGTTGAGCAAGTCGCTCATGCGCTCCCCTTTCAAGTAGCACTATCTAGATACCCCCATGGGGTGTCCCCATCTTAACCCAAAATCATGTCTGTTCGGTCAATTAGTTTCCCTCTTCAAACTTTTTTGTTGACCATGGCTTACTTTCGTGTATAAGTTTTCCTAGGCTAACAGTTTAGATCCGTAAGGAGCGCCGTGACTCGAACCATAGACATCCCAACGTTTCAGGCAGCAGTCGTGCGCAACTGCTCTCCCACGCTCGCGGGCATCAAGCCGGCATCGCTCTTTACCTATCCAGGCACCTACGCCCACGGGGACGGCTCGACCACAACCGAAACCATCGCAGAACGCCGCGCGCGCCTGCTCAACGTTATCGCCCAGTGCAATCGCGAGCTTGACCCGCTCGGCATCCACCTGAGTGTTTTGGTCTGGCGGCCCTGCGGAGCACTCGTGTACGTGTACCGAGCCAAAAGCCTCGCCACCTATTTCGCAGACCCTCGCGCCCAAACAGCGCTCGCCTCGGAAGGCTACGACACGAGAGACCTTTCGACATGCCTTGTGCATTTGGCATCACGCATCACGCTCGCGAGCAATAACATCGCGGAATGCGCTTGTAGCCAGACTCGATGCGCACTACCCCAGCAAGCTAGCTGCAGCAACGACTGCACCTGCGAGTTTCCGCACGAAATAGGCTACTTCCTTGGATATCCCTACGACGACGTGCACGAGTTTATCGTCCAGCGCGGCGAGAACTACAAGGTCTTTGGAGCTTGGAAGGTCTACACGAATGTCGAGCAAGCGCTTGCGATGTTTGACGCCTACCGTGCCTGCACTCAATACCTCACCTTTGTCTATCAGCAGGGCTGCAGCTTGGCGCAACTTGCCCAGGCAACCCGATAGAGCATACAAAACGCGGCCGCACGCCGCACAACCGAAAGGAAGACATATGAGCAAGATCGCCGTCGTCTACTGGAGCGGTACAGGCAACACCGAGGCCATGGCAAACTTCGTTGCCGAGGGTGCAACCGGTGCCGGCGCCGAGGCAGAGGTCATCTCCTGCGCCGACTTCTCCGCAGACAAGGCCGCCAACTATGACGCCATTGCCTTCGGCTGCCCCGCCATGGGTTCCGAGGAGCTTGAGTATGACGAGTTCCAGCCTATGTGGGACGAGGTCAAGGAGACCCTCGGCGATAAGAAGGTCGTCCTCTTTGGCTCTTATTCGTGGGCCGAGGGCGAGTGGATGGACAACTGGAAGGCCGATGCCGACGAGGCGGGCGTCAATGTCGTCGATTCCGTCATTTGCTACGATGCGCCCGACGATGAGGGCGAGACCGCTTGCAAGGCCCTCGGAGCCGAGCTCGCGTAACGAACCCAGGACCTCCAAAAGAGTCTGCATCAAAGCGCATCCTTATCCCTACAAAAGAGCGGGGGTGCAGTTCAAGTCCAGCCCCCGCTCTTTTATAACGGCAGTTACATCAACCGGCTACGAGATATTGCCCAAGAACGCCTTGGTGCGCTCGCTCTTGGGGTGGTCGAAGACCTCGCTCGGCGTACCCTCTTCCACAATGACGCCGCCGTCCATAAAGACGACGCGGTCGGCGACGTCGCGGGCAAAGCCCATCTCGTGCGTCACGACGATCATGGTCATGCCATCGCGTGCCAGGTCGCGCATGACACCCAGAACGTCGCGAACCAGCTCGGGATCGAGCGCCGACGTGGCCTCGTCAAAGAGCATAACGTGAGGGTTCATCGACAGGGCGCGGGCGATGGCAACGCGCTGCTGCTGGCCGCCCGAGAGCTGGCTCGGCATAAAGTCGATACGCTCGGCAAGACCGACCTTGGTCAGCTCCTCGACGGCGATCTTCTCGGCCTCTTCCTTGCTGCGCTTGAGCACCTTTTGCTGCGCAAGCATGACGTTCTTTTTGACCGACAGGTGCGGGAACAGGTTGAACTGCTGAAACACCATGCCCAAGTGCGTACGCACCTTATTGAGGTCAACGCCCTTGGCGCACACATCCACGCCCTCGACGACAATCGAACCACTCGTGGGCTCCTCGAGACGGTTAATGCAGCGAAGCATCGTCGACTTGCCCGAACCCGAAGGGCCCAGGACTACGACGACCTCGCCCTTGTGCACATCAAGGTCGATGTCGCGCAGGACCACGTTATCGCCAAAGGCCTTCTGGAGATTCTTGATGCTGACGACGACCTCGTTCGAGTTATTGGTTTCGCTCATAATAGAACCTCCTTACAGACCAGCGATATGGTCGGCGGGCGTCGCGACAACCTGTCCGGCGCTCTTGGTGGGACGCTTCTTTTTGGTTTCGGCCGTACCCAGCAGCCTCGCCTCAAGACCGCTCACCAAGCGCGCAAGCGGCAGGGTAATGACCAGATAGAACAGGGCGGCAACCACATACGGCGTAATGGAGCCCGTCGTTGCCACGATGGTGCGGGCGTTCATGACGATCTCGACCACGCCCACGGCGGCGAGCAGCGACGTATCCTTGTAGAGCAGGATAAACTCGCTGGTCAGCGTAGGTAGGACATTGCGGAACGTCTGCGGAATCATAACGTAGAGCAGCGTCTGGAAGGCATTCATACCCAGCGAACGAGCGGCCTCGTTCTGGCCCTTGGGGATCGATTGAATACCGGCACGGAAAATCTCGCACAGATACGCAGACGAGTTCATGGCCATGACGATAACGCCCAAGACATAGTCGTCCACCTTGACGCCGGCAAGCGGCAGGCCAAAGAATGCAATATAGATCTGCAGGAACGCCGGCGTACCGCGGATGACATTCACGTAGATGCCGGCAAGGCAACGCAGGATGCGCGATTTGGATATGCGCATAAGCGACAGGGCAAAGCCAAAGGGGATCGCCAGCGGAAACGCCACGAGCACGATCGAGAGCGACATAAGGAAGCCCTTGAAGACGATCGGCAGGCTCTGGACCAAAATGACCGGGTTCAGGAACAGGCGAAGGAACATGTTGGAATTCCATGCCTCGACCCACGGCTGTTCCTTAAGGTCGGCCAGGAAGTTATCGAACGCCGTCACGCCCTTAATCTCGACGGAAGGAATCTTGGAAATCTTCTTGGTCGAACCGTCGGCGAGCGTATAGGTTCCGCTAAAGGCCTCATCGCCGCCCTCGACGGGGAATGTCACGCCGTAAACCTCGACACGGAAAAAGCCGCCGGCAGGCGCCGTCTCGCCAAAGTCAATCTTGAGCGTCTGGCCGTCAGCCTTGCACGTGGGCTTCATGGGCGTACGATCCATGAGGTCCTCGCCCGAGAGCATCGTCAATCGCGTGTCATCGGTACCAAACGTTGTGCCGTCGACAAACGTCAGAGAAAGACCGCTCAGCTCCTCGTCGGCATCGGCCTGAACTTCCCAGGTAATGCGCGTCTCGGTGCCGCCGACCACAGCGCTGCCCGAACCGGTGTTGGGTCGGGCGGTAATCTTTGCGGTCTCAAGCGCCTGGGCGGTCGTGGGCGCATATGCCCCCACGCACACCAGCGCGAGCGCCACGGCCATGGCGCAGGCTAGCTTTTGGAGCAAGGCGGGCAGTGGAAAACGCTGCTCCGCAGCCCCTTTGTTCAGTCGAGACAAGGTGGCTCCTATCGTAGAAGTTGCCGGCAAAACGAGACGGAAACACTCTCCGTCAAGAGAAGCGCAAAGGCCCTCTCCGCCAAAACGGAAAGGGCCCGCGCGCAATCAAGTAGCTATTTTACTTGATGTTGTACTTAGCCATGAGGGCGTCGACGGTACCGTCGTCAGTCAGGTCCTTGATGGCCTGGTTGATGTCGTCCTTGAGCTTGGTGTTGCCCTGGTTGATGGCGATGGCGTACTCCTCGCCGGTGCTGACCTGCTTGATGGTCTGGCAGGTGTTGAACTGCTCGGCGGTCAGCTGGCTGGCAACGGAGCGGTTGGTGACTACGGCGTCGCCCTTATCGGACTGCAGGGCGCTGAAGCACTCGGTGGCGTCCTTGTAGGGGACAATCTTGGCCTTGGGGAAGTTCTCCTGGGCAAAGGCCTCGGCGGTCGAGCCAGACTGGACGATGATGGTAGCGTCGGCGTTGTTGAGCTTCTCGCTGAAGTTGTCGGCCGTGATATCGGTGTTATCGACCTTGGTCACGATAGCCTGATCGTCCATGTAGTAGGAATCGGAGAAAGTGACTTCCTTCTCACGCTCGGGCGTGTCGGTGATAGCCGCGATGGCGACGTCGTACTTGGCGCCCGAAGCAACGCCGGGGACGAGCGTGTCAAAATCATTGTTGACATACTCGACATCCAGACCCAGCTTATCGCCGATAGCCTTAATGAGTTCAAGGTCAAAGCCCTGGTAGTCGCCATTGTCATCCTTGTACTCAAACGGAGCGTACTCGGCAGAGGTGCCGACGGTCAGCGTACCGTCCTTGACGAGCGCGTACTCCTTGGAACCGTCGACCTTCTCGACCTTAGCGTCGTCAGAGCTGCTGGAACTGGCATCAGAACCAGAGGTGGCGTTGGACGAGCCGCAGCCCGTCAGAGCAAGGGCGAGCGCCATAGCACCCGTGGCGGCAAATGCGCCAAGCTTCTTCAGCTTCATAATCAGTCTCCTTCCAATGACCCCACGTGATTCAGGGGTCTGCAAAAACTGAGGGTTATTATGCACCCGCTTGGAAGAATCCGCAATTAGAAAACTGATTGAAACAAACCCATAACGTGAATGGAGCACTCCACTTTATGACAGTCATCACTGCTGCAATGACCTTAACAATTTGATTTCAGCCGCATAACCTGCAAGTTCGTTCGGTGTCTCCAAAATGAATGGCAATGCGCGCAAGCGGCCATTCGATACAATATTCTGCATAACCTGCATACCGCCGCCAAACTCTTCGCTACCCAGGTAGCCCTTACCGATGCATTCGTGGCGGTCCTTATGGGCGCCGCAGGGGTTCTTGGAGTCATTGATATGCACGGCGCGCAGGCGCTCGATACCCACCACACGATCGAACTCGTCGAGCACGCCTTCAAGATCGTGGACGATGTCGTAGCCGGCGTCATTCACATGGCAGGTGTCCAAGCAAACGCCCAACTTGGCCGACAGCTCGGGGCACTTGTCGGCAACGCCCTGGATGATGAGTGCCAGTTCCTCAAAGCTGCGGCCCACCTCGGTGCCCTTGCCGGCCATGGTCTCGAGCAGCACCGTCGTCTGTTGGCCCTCAAACATCACCTGGCACAGGGTGTCGACGATCATCTGAATGCCGGCGTCGGAGCCCTGCCCCACATGCGCACCGGGATGGAAGTTGTAGTAGTTGCCGGGCAGCGCTTCCATGCGCCGCAGGTCCTCCGCCATGGCCTCCAAGGCAAACTCGCGCGCCCGCTCTTTGGCCGAGCAAGGGTTATAGGTATACGGGGCATGAGCCACAAGCGGGCCAAAATCGTTCTGTTCCATAAGCTCGCGCAGGGCGGCCACGTCATCCATGTCAAGGTCTTTCGCCTTGCCGCCGCGCGGGTTGCGTGTAAAGAATGCAAAGGTATTGGCGCCAATTGACAACGCCGTCTCCCCCATCGCCCGATAGCCCTTCGTCGTGGATAGATGACACCCGATCGTCAGCATCCCCAGCTCCCCCTCATCAGTTGCGGTGAAATAGTTCCTGTCGATGCCTTATTCTGCCGCAAACAGGAACTATTCCACCGCAAGTTATAAAAGGGGCATCAGAGATGCGGGGCACCAAGCACTACGGCTACGGGCGCCGGCGTCATGATCCCTCACGCGTCAGCGCCAGGTCCTAGAGGGCTAGACGGATTGCATCGATAATGCGCGCGCAGCGCTGTGTGGCGGCAAGGGGCATGACGGGACTCTCGAGTTTCCCCGCCCGGATGAGCTGGGTCGCATGCTGGATTTCGCCGTAGAAATCATCGACCTCAAACGGGGCATTTACTTCGAGCATTCGTCCGTCGGAGTACCTCACATGGGCGAGCTCGGGGCGATGGAGGCGCTCGATTTCCAACGAGCCCCGCTCGCAGGCAATCATTAAGCGGCTTTCATATGCTGCTTTGCCGTCACACGCCATATGAATGGGTATACCGCCGACACTCATATGGATCTCATCGGCCCAATCCACGCGGCCGCCCGATACGTCACGCCAGCGAACTTCACGAGACGAAACATCGCACGCGCCCGCAAGCAGATCCTCAAACCACCCGACTGCATAGCAGCCCATGTCATATAGACAGCCACCCTGCAACGGATCGAGTAGATAACTCGAAGGGGACTCACCATAATCGAGTTTTTGCACGCTTTCGATCGAAACGATACGGCCGAGCTCGCCCGACGCAAGCAAGCCCTTCACGCGAGTACGCATCGGACAAAACCGATTTTTCATCGCCTCCATAAACGGCACACCGCACTCACGGGAAACGGAGGCGATCGCATGGGCCTCTTCTTCATTCAAAACGGCCGGCTTTTCGCACAGTACGGCCTTTCCCGCGCGCAGTGCCCGACAGACCCAATGCGCATGCATGCCATGCGGAAGAGCCAAGTAGATTGCGTCGACATCGGGGTCGGCAATCAGCGCATCATAAGCCGCATCGCCGTTATCGTCGGCCGAGGCATGGCCATGCGCAACATCAATCGAAAACGCTCGGCAAAATTCCTCGACATGTGCAGGAGTGCGGCCGGCCGCAGCCACCAGCCGTGCCCCGTCGACCTTCTTGAGCGACGATGCAAATCGATGCGAAATGTGTCCAGCGCCCAAAACGCCCCAACGAACCTCACGCAAATCATCACATGAATCCCGATGGCCCACGACAGCCCCCTTCAGTTGCGGTGAAATAGTTCCTGTCGATGCCTTATTCTGCCGCAAGCAGGAACTATTCCACCGCAAGTTATAAAAGGGTCACGAGGAGCGCGTTTTGCCGAAGGCCTTAAGCACCGCCGTCACGGGGCCAGGCTGAAAACGGCGGCGTACGTCGTCCAAGCGCCCGGGGATATCGATATGCTGTGGGCAATGCCGCGCGCATTTGCCGCACTTGACGCAATTGCTCACCAGCTTGGGCTCGTTCGTCCGCACCGCGCTCGCCGTAAAGTATTGAGACAGCCCCGTAAACCAGCTGTGCGCATAGCTTGCGTTGTAGGCAGCAAAACACCCAGGGATATTGATGCCTTTAGGACACGGCATGCAATAGCCGCATCCCGTGCAGGGCACGCGATTCGATTTTTCAAACTCCCTCAGCACGCGTGCGATGGCATCGAGCTGAGCAGCCGTCATCGAATCCGGCAGGGCCCGATCGGCCAACGCCGCGTTCTCATCCACTTGCGCGGTATCGGTCATACCCGAAAGCAGCATCGTCACCTGAGGATGGTTCCACACCCACGAAAGCCCCCAGGCGGCCGGAGTGCGCAAATGCGGGTCACGGGCGCCATCGAGCACAGCGCGTGCCCGCGGCGGCAGTTTGCCCGCTAGACGACCGCCCAGCAGTGGCTCCATCACAAACACCGCAAGACCGCGCTCCGCAGCCGCCATGAGTCCTGCCGTTCCCGCTTGGTAACGCTCGCCGGCATAGTTGTACTGGATCTGGCAAAAATCCCAGTCATATGCGTCAAGCACCGTCAGGAAATCCGCCGCGCTGCCGTGATACGAAAAACCAATCTGGCGAATGCGCCCCGCCGCCTTTTGACGCGCGATCCAGTCCTCGATGCCCAACGCCACCACACGTTCCCACTGGGCGGGCGAGGTAATGTTGTGCATGAGGTAATAGTCGATATGGTCGGTCCGCAGGCGACGCAGCTGCTCGTCAAAGAAACGGTCGAAATCCCCTGTGCATGTACACGAAGCGTGCGGCAACTTAGTCGCCAGCAACACCCGGTCGCGCAGTCCCAGGCGCTCAAGCGAAGCGCCCACGCAAGCCTCGTTGCCGGGATAGAGATAGGCTGTGTCCAGGTAGTTAATCCCCTGCTCCACCGCACGGGAGATGATGGCGTCGGCCGTCTTCGCATCGGGGTGTCCCGGCGCACCGGGAAACCTCATGCAACCCAGCCCCAGCGCCGAGATACGGTTACTGCTTTTGGGGTCAACGCGATATTGCACGGCCCCTCCTCCCCCATCGAAGCCCTGATAAGGCGAAACAAACCTGTCACGTCATCGAAGCACATCGGAATCGCAATCGAGAACGTATCGTAACGCAGCAGAAATCAGGCCGTCACGGCACCGCTTTAACATCAGCAAAAAGCCCGATGAAAGGAGACGAACGTGACCACGCGCGAGGGCGCCTGCCCCTACCCCGGCGAGCAGTACATCCTCTCGGTCGACCGCTATCAGATCGAGGTCATGGACCATCTGGACGAGCTTCCCGCCACAGGCGCCGTCATCTTCTGCACCTTCCCCAAGGTGCGCGATGACGTTGGATATCCCGCACGCGTTTTTGCCATCTGCCCCGCGGCATAAGTTCCCATGCGTTTGTTCTTCTAAATATCGCCTCCGGTGCACGCTACATGCCCCAGCGGCATACAATCCATCAGACGCCCCTTACGCGGGCGTCTTTTTGTGAGGAGATGATTCACATGCAGATCAACAAGGTCGCCTTTATCGGCAAGGGCGGCGTGGGCCTGCTCTACGGCAGCATGATTGCCAAGGCCCTCGGTAACGAAGCCGTCGAATACGTCATGGATGACGCCCGTTTCGAGCGTCACGCAGGCGACGCCCTTACGGTCAACGGCGAGCCCTGCGCACTCAAGTCCGTGCGCGTCAGTGAGGCAACGCCCGCCGATCTTGTCATTCTTACGGTCAAGACGACGGGACTCAACCAAGCACTCAAGACTATGGAGCGCGTCGTGGGGCCCAACACGCTCATCGCCTCGCTGTGCAACGGCATTACGAGCGAGCAGAAGATTGCCGAGCGCTTTGGCTGGAAGCATACCGTTCTTGGTATTTGCCAGGGCATGGATGCCGTGTTCCTCGACAGCGCGCTCACCTTTACCAATGCGGGCGAGATTCGCTTTGGCGCGGCAGCAGGCACCGAGCCCGCAACCGTCACCGCCATCGACGAGCTCTACACACGCTGCGGCATCGCCCATACCGCCGAGAGCGACATTGCGCACCGCATGTGGGCCAAACTCATGCTCAACGATGGTATCAACCAGACGTGCATGGCCTACGGCGGAACGTATGGAAGCGCCACAGAGGCCGGCTCCGAGCAGCGCCGCTGCTTTGTCTCCGCCATGCGAGAGACACTTGCGGTCGCCAATGCCGAGGGCATTGAGCTGACCGAGGCAGACCTGACGCAGATGGTGCACCTCATCGAGGGAATCGACCCCACCGGTATGCCCTCGATGGCGCAGGACCGCATCGCACAACGAAAGACCGAAGTCGAGGAGTTCGCGGGCACCATTTGCCGCCTGGCCGCCAAACACGATATCCAAGTGCCGCAAAACGATTGGCTCTACCAGAGGATTCGCGAAATAGAAAGCAGCTGGTAGCCTCGGCCGCATCGCGACGTGCGCAATACAAGCAGACAGGCCTTCGCGAGGATTCCGTCATTCGCGAAGGCCTGTTGCATTTAGCTCGAGGCTAAAACTGAGGCTTATTTTGCGATTCCGGAACCTCGTCCTCGTCATCGCGGCAAAGTAGCACGCCGGCGCTTCCCAGCAACGCCGCTGCAATCAAGGCGCCCACAATCACAGGAGCGGCGCCCGTAGCGGACTGCAAGCCGGCAGTTAACGCCGCCGTCGGACCAAGGCATCCGATCAAAAGGGCAACGACGGCAATAGCGACATCTCGAGCGTTCATGGAACCACTTCCTCCACGAGAAAGACTTTGTTTCTCGTGACTTAGTGTGCCCCGCGCCCATATGCGCGGCGTACTGCCACGGTAAGCGCTCTGTTAACTCAAATGCATACATAGAACGGACGCCCTTACGTTGCCCTAAAGCTCGGTAAAGACGCCCGTCCGCCAAATATTCGTGATGCAGAAAAATTACCAGCCAGTGTAGTAGTCGGTAGTTCCGGCTGCGCAACCCGAATCGTAGACCTTGCACTCGCCCTTGGAACCGGTAAACGTGGAGCCCTGAGCCTTATCGCCCGCGGCAACGACGTAGTAACCATCGGAATCGCGCCAAAAGCCCTCGGAATCCTGAGTCCACTCGCCCGTGCGGTGATGGTAGAGCACGTTGCTGCTGTAATAGGTCTCACGACGACCGTTATAGTTATTGACGCCGCTCGAGCGCGTCAGGCCCGAGCCGTTCGCGTAATACGCAGCAGACGCGTAAGACGAGCCGGAGCCGGCGTTGTAATACAAAGCCTGAACGGCCTCAGCGGCCTCGGCTTCGGCGGCCGCAGCCTCGAGCGCCTCACGCTTGGCATCCTCAAGCGTCGTGCGCAGCTCATCGAGCTCGGTCGATTTGGCGTCGACCTCCTCCATCGTCAAAAGACCGCCCGCACCATCGATACAACCTTGCAGTACAGCGCGCTCGTCATCGGTGGCATAGTCACCGTACATGTTCATGATGATCTGGGCGCGGACCTCCAGGGAATCGTGCTTGGCCCCCATAGAGGCATTCCACTCCTGCATGGAGCCAAAGCCGTCGCCGCGATAGTCGACGGGCTGCATCAGCGTCGCCTCGGACGGCGTGGATCCGACCGTGTCGGACAGTGTTGCCGCGTGGGCATCGGTTGCGCCGGCGCCCGCTAAAAGTGCCACGGTCAGAGCGGCGGAAAGGGCGGCGGCTTTCGGTTTTCGTGAATCAATCCTCATGTAGCTGGAAACCTCCGTAGTGCGTTTTTGCTGCGTTTGAGCTGCGCGTGATTCGATCGCGCTGCATAGTACTCCGAGCAAATCGCGACCTGCGGTTTTTCTCAAAAGGTGCACGTCATTTGCGTAAAACTCACATCCTCTCAACAGGAGTTTTCCACATCTCGATTGCATAAAGCATGTCAAAAACCCTGTAATAGCGCCCTTCCTATGCAAAAAAGGCGCCTGCGCAACCATTGCTTGCGCAGGCGCCTTGAGCAGGCATTTTATGCAGCTATACCTATCGAGTCGCAAGGGGTCCTTGCACAAGTCGCCCTACTCGTCCAGTGCGGCAAAGGCCTGCTTCAGGTCCCAAATGATATCCTCGGCGTTCTCGGTACCGATGGAAAGACGGATCGTGGAGGGCGTGATGTTCTGCTCGGCGAGCTCCTCGGCAGAGAGCTGGGAGTGCGTAGTCGTAGCCGGGTGCACGACGAGCGACTTGACGTCGGCCACGTTGGCGAGCAGCGAGAACACCCGCAAGTGGTCGATGAACTTCCATGCAGCCTCCTGGCCGCCCTTAATCTCGAAGGTGAAGATCGAGGCACCACCGTTGGGGAAATACTGCTTGTAGAGCTCATGGTCGGGGTGCTCAGGCAGGCTCGGGTGGTTCACCTTGGCGACGTGGCTGTCACAAGCCAGGAACTCAACGACCTTCTTGGTGTTCTCGACATGGCGGTCGACGCGCAGTGACAGGGTCTCGGTGCCCTGGAGCAGGATCCAGGCGTTAAACGGGCTAATGCAAGCGCCCTCGTCACGCAGCAGGATGGCGCGGACATAGGTCGCGAAGGCGGCAGGGCCGGCAGCCTCGGCAAACGAGACGCCATGGTAGGAGGGATTGGGCTCGGCGATCTGCGCATACTTGCCGCTCGCCTTCCAGTCAAAGTTGCCGCCATCGACAATCACGCCGCCCAGCGAGGTACCGTGACCGCCAATGAACTTGGTCGCGGAGTGGACGACGATATTGGCGCCATGCTCCAGCGGACGGAACAGATACGGGGTGCCGAAGGTGTTATCGACAACAACCGGCAGGCCATGCTTCTTGGCAATCTCGGAGATGGCGTCGATGTTGGGGATGTCGGAGTTGGGGTTGCCGAGCGTCTCGAGATAGATGACCGTGGTGTTGTCCTTGATGGCACCCTCGACCTCGTCCAGGTTGTGGGCGTCGACAAAGGTGGTCTCGACACCAAACTGGGAGAGCGTGTGCTCCAGCAGGTTGTAGGAGCCACCGTAGATGGTCTTCTGAGCCACCACGTGGTCACCGGCTTGGGCAAGAGCCTGCAGGGTATAGGTGATGGCAGCAGCACCGGAGGCGACGGCAAGACCTGCCACACCACCCTCGAGTGCGGCAATACGGTCCTCAAAGACGCCCTGGGTGGAGTTGGTCAGACGGCCGTAGATGTTACCGGCGTCGGCAAGACCAAAGCGGTCGGCGGCGTGCTGGGAGTTGCGGAACACATAGCTCGTGGTCTGGTAGATAGGCACGGCACGGGAGTCGGATGCAGGATCGGCGCTCTCCTGGCCAACGTGCAGCTGCAGGGTATCGAAACCAAAGGTGTGCTCGGGGTTGTTGATGAACTGGCCCATGATGATCTCCTTGATCGAACGAAAGTAAATAAAAAGAGAGAAATAAGTCGCTGTCTCCTGATCACGCCGACGGGCGCAAGCAGGAGCCCGGCATTCGTCTTGGTAAGCAATTCATATGCGGGCCTCCTTTCGCATCCCGGTTCCGTGGTCGGCTTAATTACCTACCGCCTTTGTGTGTTTTGAATAGTACGAGCATTGTTTCGCTCGGTCAATCACTTAAAAGCGCTAACATGTTATCGGTTTTTTAGATAGCTATCGAAAGGACGGGCGTCGATGACCCTCCAGCAGCTTCGTTTTCTGATTGCCGTGGCAGAGTCCGGCTCAATCAACGCCGCAGCTCAGCGCCTCTATACCGCTCAGTCCAACATCTCAAACGCCGTCAAAAGCCTCGAGCAGGAGCTCCATCTGGAAATCTTTACGCGCTCCAGCCGCGGCGTCACGCTCACCAACGACGGTACCGAGCTCTTAGGCTATGCGCGCCAAGTCGTGGAGCAGGCAGATATGCTCGAGGCCCGCTACGAGGACGGCGGCACACCCCAGGCGCGCCTTGCCATCTCGGCCCAGCACTACGCTTTTTCGGTCGAGGCCTTTGTCAACGTCGTCGAGCGCTGCCGCGACAGTAAGTTCGAGTTCATCATGCGCGAGACCACCACCTCGCAGATCATCGACGACGTCCGCGCATTTCGCAGCGATATCGGCATCCTCTATCTGGACGACTTTAATACCCGTGTCTTGCAGAAGGCCTTCGCCGATGCCCGCGCAAGCTTCCATCCCCTCTTCGACGCGACGGTCCACGTCTTCGTTAGCGAGCGCCACCCGCTCGCACGCCGCCCCCAGCTGTCCCTTGCCGACCTCACACCCTATACGCGCTACAGCTTTGAGCAGGGAACCTCAAACTCCTTCTATTACGCCGAGGAACCTTTTAGTTATATCCCCTGCGACCGCAACATACGAATCTCGGACCGCGGGACGCTCACTAACTTACTTATCACGTCGAACGGTTACACCCTATCGACCGGTGTCCTCTCCAATGAAATGCAATGGGGTATGGCATCGATCCCGCTAGCAGACGCCCCAACGATGCACGTAGGCTATATCATGCACGACGAGCGCAAGCCCTCTCCCCTCTTGCAACAATACCTCGACGAGCTCAACCGCATCATCCATGCCAACTAACTGTCGGAAGACGGGGTAGAAATCGTAGATAGCTAGCCCCCGGCGGGCATGGCGCTACAATGGTCACTCACATGAAACACACTCAACGAAAGGAAGCCCGTGAAGGTCATCATCTATACCGACGGCTCGGCCCGATCAAATCCGGGACGCGGCGGCTACGGCGCCGTGCTCAAATACACCAACCCCGCCGGCAAGACCTTTACCTCCGAGCTTTCGCGCGGCTACGCCAAGACCACCAACAACCGCATGGAGCTCATGGCCGTTATCGTGGCGCTCGAGGCACTCAACCGCCCCTGCGAGGTCGAAGTCCATTCCGATTCGCAGTACGTCGTCAACGCCTTTAACAAGCACTGGATTGACGGATGGAAAAAGCGCGGGTGGAAAACTGCCAACAAGCAGCCCGTCAAGAACCGCGACCTGTGGGAGCGTCTGCTTGCCGCAAAGAGCAAGCATAAGGTGGAGTTCATCTGGGTTAAGGGTCACGCCGGCCACGAGCTCAACGAGCGCTGCGATGAGCTCGCCACCACGGCGGCCGACGGCAGCGACCTCGATATCGACGCCGGCTTTAACGAGAGCGACCTGTAATAGCGTTTTCGCACGCTATTTCCAACCCCTTCGCGCTACACTCATCCTGTAAACCGAACGGTACGAGGGGGATACATGCTGCGTATAGCGACCATCGGCACATCCATGATTACCGACGACTTTATCCAGGTCGTCAACGCCAACGACCAAGCTGCGTTTGTGGGCACGCTCTCGCGCGATGCAGATCGCGGCGCCGCCTTCACCGCCAAGCACGGTGGCGAGCGTAACTTCACCGCGCTTCACGAGCTTGCGTCCGCTGCCGACGTCGATGCCGTCTACATCGGCAGCCCCAATGCGCTCCACTACGAGCAGGCGCTCGCCTGTATCGCCGGCGGCAAGCACGTTATCGTCGAAAAGCCCTTCTGCGCCACCGAGGCGCAGGCGCTCGAGGTCTTTCGCGCAGCCGAGGCGGCGGGCGTCGTAGCCCTCGAGGCCATGCGCCCGCTCCATGACCCCGCTTTCCACGCCATCGAGGACGCCCTGGGTGAGATTGCGCCCATCCGCCGCGCCTCATTGCGCTTTGGCAAATATTCCTCGCGCTACAACGAGATTCTCGCGGGACGCGCCACCAATATCTTCGACTGCAATATGGCATCGGGTTCCCTCATGGATATTGGCGTCTACACCGTCGAGCCCATGGTCGAGATTTTCGGCATGCCCTCCGGCCTTACGAGCATGGCTACTCTGCTCGACCCCACCACGCGACAGCTCACGCACGGCCCCATCGATGGCTGCGGTTCCATCCTCGCCAGCTACGGCGGTGGCCGTATCTCCGTCGAGCTCGCGCACTCCAAAATTACGAATGACCTGCTGCCCTCGCAGATCGAAGGCGAGCGTGGCACTATCCAGATCGACCATCTGTCCACGCCCCGCAACGTCCGCATCGACTATCGCGGCGACGTCGTACGCGGCTCGGCGACCGAGGCGCCGCGCGAACAGGGCGACAACGGCCGCGTGCTCGACCTGCCCAAATCGAGCAACACTATGGAATACGAACTCACAGACTTTATCACCGCCATCGGCGGCATCGATAACGTCAAGGAAGAGATTTGGGAGACCCTGGCGGGACGTCACGAGCTTGGCCACTACCGCGATGTCACGCTCGTCTCACTGCGCATCATGGATGCCGTGCGTCAGCAGGCGGGTATCGCCTTCCCCGCTGACTCTAACAAGCAGGCATAGCGATGGGTTTTTTCGACAAGCTTTTCTCGGGCGTCACCGGCGGCAGCCGCGAACCCCAAAAGCCCTCTGGCGTCGAGCTTGAGCTGCGCCGTAGGCTCACCGTGCTCGCAAGCGACGAGGCCACTCAAGACGCCCCGCAGCGCTATTTCCTGCGGTGGGAGGGGCAGGTCCAGGGCGTCGGTTTCCGCTTCACCAACACCAACCTCGCACAGGCGCGCTCCCTCACCGGCTGGGTGCGTAACATGGAAGACGGCTCAGTCGAGATGGAGATACAGGGAGCTCCGGCAAACATCCTATCTCATCTCGAGACGCTTCATGCCTCCTACGAGCGCATGGGAACGCGTTTTCGCCTCGTAGACGCCCAGGCCCGAGCCCCACTTGCCAATGAAGACGGTTTCACTCCTCATTATTAGTATTGTGTGCTAAATACGGTATCATTTACCTACGACCGTTGATAGAAAAGAGGCGAGGCGCATGGCGGTGCAAAGAAGGAATACCAAGCAGCGAAAGCTGGTTCTTGACGCCGTGCGCCAAAGCTATAACCATCCCACCGCCGACGAAATCTACAACGTCGTGCGCGCGCAGGATGACAAAATCAGCCGCGGTACGGTCTACCGCAATCTCAATCTCTTGGCCGACGCCGGCGAGATCCTCTCCATCAAGACACCGGGCGGCAGTCGCTTCGATCGCACCATCGAGCCGCACGCGCATATCATCTGCACCTCGTGCAGTCGCGTCATCGACGTACCGCTCCCCTTCGATGCCCAGCTCGACGCCAAAGCGTCCGAGCAAATCGGCTGGCACGTCACGTCGCACTACACCATCTTCGAGGGTCTCTGCCCCGACTGCCGATAGATGTTTGGGACATGCCTTAAAATCCACCTTTCTGCACTCTGCAGCAAAAAGTAGATTTCTAGACATGTCCCAAATGTCTACTCAGCAAGTAGACGACGCAGCTCTTCTTCGACCGTGCGCACGTAGCGGACGCGGTCGTTGATGCCACGCATAGAGGGATTGCAGCTCTCCATCAGATAGGGATGGCCCACGACGTTAAGCATGTCGCGATCGTTCTCATTGTCGCCAAACGCCATCATCTCATCGGGCGAAATACCCAGCGCGCGACCATAATCGGCAAGCGCGGACCCCTTGCCCGAATCAAAGCCGATAAAGTCGGTCCATTCGGTTCCCGACGTCATCACATCGACCCGGTCGCTAAAGCGACGCGCAAAATACTCCAACGCCGCCGGCTGATCCATCTCGGGCGTCTGGAAGGCAATCTTAATGACGTCCTCGTCGATGTCCTCGGGACGGTCGACCACCGCCACATCGCAGTGGACCTCATAGCGCAAATGGTCGACGAACGCATCGTTGCCGCCCATGGTGTAGAGGTGCCCCTCGCACGAAAGGGTCACGTCGGCATGGGGATACGCAACCACGGCATTCGCGATATCCATAGCAAGGCTGCGCTCCATGGAACGCTTGACAACGGCACGTCCCTCGCTCATCACCAGGGCTCCGTTTTCGCATACATAGGCGAGCTCATCGGCCACCGGGGCAAACAGGTAGCGCAAGCTCGCATATTGACGGCCACTCGCCGGCATAAACACGATGCCGCGACGATGCAGCTCATCGATAAGCTCAAAGGCCTCGGAACGCGGCTCGCGCTCCCCCGGATGCAGCAACGTGCCGTCCAAATCGCATGCAATCAGCTTGATTCCCTCAAGACCCATACGCTTCCCCAAAGCCTCCTATCAACAGCAAGACGGACCTTGATTGGTCGCCCCTCAAAGCCCGTCTTGCGCATACGCGCGCTTAGCCGCGCGTCTTTTTTACGATGGTAAAGTCCGGAGCCATGCTAACGACGACCTCCGCCGCACTCGACGCAAAGCGCCGGTCCGTATCGAGTTCACGGGTAACCACCGAGAGGCGAACGCCCTCGATACCCCGGAGCATGCGGCCCAAAACAGGCTGCACCGGCGTATACATGCGCACGGTATGCTCGTCCGAGTCGCCCCGGAAGAGCGGCGCATGCATGTTGCCGATCTCCCAGCACGCATGCGCGAGCGCAATCGGATCCATGCGGTCGACTTCGACCAAATAAACCTCGGCGCTGCGCAGGCGCACGACAACCGCCACGGGCACCACGCCCGAACGGTCAATGGCGAGCACGTCGCCGTCGGCAAGACGACCACCGTCGGTAGCATCCGGCCGAACATCGATCGTGCGCCCCAGCTCCGTCACGCCCGCAAACGCGCATACATCAGCCTGGTCCCAATCGAGCAGTAGCTCATCGACCTCAAAGACACCGCCCAGCTCCCGGCGAAGCAAAAGCTCATAGGACGGGTCGTTGAGATTTCCGAGGCACGTTGTCGAAACCAGATTTGCAGGCATAGCCTAATCCTCGACCTCGACGAGCTCGATATCGAAGTTGAGATCCTTGCCGGCAAGCTCGTGGTTGGCATCGAGCGTCACAGCCTCGGGCGTCACGTCAATGACGACGGCGGGGACAGGCATGCCACTCGGCGTGGACAGGAAGAGCTTCATGCCCTTCTCGATCTGCTCGATGTTGGGAACCTGCTCGGCCGGGAAGGTAATAACCATCTCGGGATTGTGCTCGCCGTAGGCATCGGCAGCCGGGATGTGCACGGTCTTCTTCTCGCCCACCTGCATGTCGACAACAGCGGCGTCGAAGCCCTTGATCATCTGACCGGCGCCGCAGGTGAACTCCAGCGGCTCGCCGCGATCGTAGGAGCTATCGAACTGCGTGCCGTCGTCGAGCGTGCCGCGATAATGGGTCTTGACCTTCTTGCCCTGGTTGGACATGGTAACCTCCGTGATAAGGGCGGCGCACAACGCAGGCCGCCGTGAACATATGGCGCTAACTATACCCTAGTCATACAATTCAATGACAGTTTGCAAAGAAACGCTGCAACCGGAGGAACCATGGCATATCCCGTATTTGACCTACACTGCGACACCGCCGACCGAATCGGCTGGGCCACGCTCGATCTCGACCTGCGCTTTACCGCCGGCACCGACGGTTATTTCCCCGGCGACGAAACGCATCCGCAAGATTTCGACCTCATCGAGGGCAACGCCTGCGCCATCTCGCTCGCAAAGATCGGCAACACGCCGTGGGCACAGTGCTTCGCCACGTTTGTCCCCGACGAGATTCCCACCGCCCACGCCGCGCGCTTCCAGGCGCAAATCATGGCGCATATGAGCGGCCAGGCAATGCTCAACCACGACCGCATGGTCAACGTACGCAGCGCCGCAGACATTCGCCCCGCGCTCAAGGACGGTAAGGTCGCTTGCATCCACACCATCGAAAACGCCACGTTCTTTGCCGAGGACCCCGCACTGATCGAGGTGCTCAAGAGCTTGGGCGTGCTTATGTCGTCACTCAGTTGGAACGCGCAGGGACCGCTCGCGAGCGGACACGATACCCACGCCGGCCTCACCGCCGCCGGCATCGAGGCACTTACGCAGATGGAGCACGCCGGCATGGTACTCGACGTCTCCCACCTCAACGATGAGTGCTTTGACGAGGTTGTCGCCCACGCCACGCGCCCCTTCGTCGCCAGCCACTCCAACTCCCGTGCGGTTTGCGGCGTCAAGCGCAACCTCACCGACGACCAGTTCCGCACCATTCGCGACATGGGCGGCATCGTCGGCCTCAACTACTGCAGCGAGTTCCTATCCAACGACGCAACCGACAAGACCGCCGCAGACGTCACCTTCGACCAGCTGGCGGCGCATATCGAGCACTGGCTCGACCTGGGCGGCGAGGACGTCATCGCGCTCGGCGGCGACTGGGACGGCGCCACGGTGCCCGCTTTCCTCTCCGATGCCAGCAAGATGCCCGAGTTCCAGAACATGCTTTCCAAGCATTTTGGCAAGACCGTGATGCAAAAGCTCTGCAGCGACAACGCGCTTGCCTTCTTCGAGCGTTATTAATTTCACATCCCTTGAGCGGGCCGGCATGCCGAACGGTCGACATGCCGGCCCGTCCCCGATCTGAAGGACCGCTTTTGACGCAGCAGTTTACGATTTCCGCATCCCGACCGGATGGGACGACCATCCCCGTCGTCGTTACCAAAAAGCGCGTCAAGAACTTCAACCTACGCGTCACATCGAGCGGCGAGGTCCACGCCAGCGCACCGATCGGCGCCAGCCGCGAGCGTATCGAAGCGTTTGTGAAGCGCAACAGCGCCTGGATTATCAGCCGACTTGCCCAGCGCGAGCAACGTCAGGCGACGGCACGAGAGCCGCTCAGCCCCTCGTCCATCATTGCACTTTGGGGCAAGCCCATCACGGTACAGGATGCACTCGATCACAACTTTGCATCACCCGCACCGCGACCCAAACAGGCCACCTTCGCAAGTTTTATGGGTACCGATGAATCGGACGAAGGCCCACAGGCCAAGCGGCACGCAATCCTCGACGGCCTAACGTCCGATGAGCTCCAAGCCCGTATCGACCAGCTCTATGCAACCGAGGTCACCACGGCGCTGTACGATATGGTGCACGCGTACGAAATCGCAATGGGCGTCACCGTGGCCCGCGTCTCCGTGCGCAGCATGAAAACGCGCTGGGGATCATGCACGCCCAAGACCGGCGCCATTCGCATCGCACTCGAACTTGCCGCCTATCCCATCGAATGCCTCGACATGGTTGTCGCCCACGAGCTCGTCCACTTGCTCGAGCCAAGCCACAATCAGCGATTCCACGCCCTGCTCGACACGTACTGTCCCAACAATAAAGCTCTGTCGCAGCGGCTCAAGCAGCCACCCATAGAGTCGTATTAGAACCGGTTAGCGCACGCGCTCGATCTCGACGCCGCAGCTTGCCAGGGGCAGGCCAACAGGAGCCCACGGCTTATCGAGCTTTATGCGCACACCAAGCAGCGAGGGATAACGGCGCAGCAGCATCTGGGCTGTCCCCTCGGCTGCCGCCTCGATGAGCTTAAACGTATGCTCGCGCAGATAGCCATCGACATCGTGGCACACCGAGCCGTAGTCAATCGAGGCATCCAGGTTATCGTGCTCCCCCGCCGCGCGCAGGTCGGCATAGAGCACCAGAGAAACGATGAACTTCTGACCCAGCGCGTTCTCCTCGGGATACACGCCATGGTTGGCAAAAACCTCAAGGCCGTCAATGACAATACGATCGGCATGGCGCAGATCATCATAGCTCACGTGAGGCACCGCCGTTGCGGTGGATATTTCGCCCCTTCCACGGCGGGCGAGCTCAGCACCTTCAGTCTTGGTTGCATTCTCGGGCAGTTTTTTGTTACTCAACGCGATCGTCTCCTTCGTTTAGAACCCCAACCGCGCAAACTAACTACACGCGAATCGACAGGTTCTTTTTATCATCGCTCCAGTTGCAAGCATTGCGCGCGGGGCATGCAAAGCAGGCGCGCGACGCTTTGTCGGCCGCATAGAGCAGACGCTCAAGCGGTTGGCTGTTCACGCGCAGCTTTCGATGGCCCAGAATGGCCGTCTTAATGGCTGCGGCATCGGCCGGCTCAAACGCCACATCATCGGGCATGCCGCCGAGAATCGCATCAGCGACGCGTTCGCTTGCAACATCATGGGATATACCCGATTCATACTGTTCATCTTTGCCGATATCGTGAAGAAGTGCCGTGGCGTAGATGACCTCGCGGTCAAATTCGAGCTGCTCCTCGAGATTCTTGATCCACATAATGCGAGCGACATCGAGCAGATGGTCAATACCGTGGCGGCAGAAGATGCGCCCCGATTCCAACTGTACGATGTTGCCCAGGTGCCGCCGGAACAGCCCGTTGGCACAAATGTAATCAATGCGAGGCATGGCACCAAAGGGGGCCAGGCCCGAAGCCATAAAGCCGCGACGCGACGTCCCCTCATCGGTCTTCGATGTAAAGTCGTTGACGACTCTCATGGTTAGCGGCCCAGCATCCTAAAGAAACGCTCCTCGAGCGCGGGATCGGTCTCAAAGACGCCGCGGCGAGCAAGCGTCACGGTCTTGGTGCCGGGCTTTTGCACGCCACGCATCGTCATGCACATATGCTCGGCCTCCATCAACACAATCGCTCCCTGGGGAGCGAGATAATCCATGAGGGCATCGGCAACCTGTGTGCACAGTTGCTCCTGCAGCTGAAGACGGCGGGCATAAACCTCAACCGTGCGGGCGAGCTTGGAAAGCCCAGCCACCCGACCGTTAGGGATATAACCAATGGCGGCCTTGCCATAAAACGGCAGCAGATGATGTTCGCACAGCGAGTAGAACGTAATGTCGCGCTCGATAACCAAATCGTTCGAAGCGACGGCAAAGGTTTTGGACAGGTGCTCCTCGGCACTCTGGTCCATGCCGCCGGCGATCTCACCATACATACGGGCAACGCGCGCCGGGGTCTCCAGCAGGCCCTCACGAGTTGGGTCCTCGCCTATGCCCTCAAGCAACAGCTTAATGGCGGCCTCGACTTTTTCCTGATCGACCATCTGGGCCTCACTTTTCCGATTTCACGTTCGCGCTATGGTACCACGCCCTCCGGCATCGACCACAAGCTACATAGTATGGGTCGAATAGACTGGATCGTCCCGCCAAAGCTCCACAGCGTCGCAAAGCGCAACGCCCTCACGCACGGCGCGGTCGCGCGTAGCGTTCATATCGATCACACGCTGGTTACTCGAGCCCCTAAAGCGCAACGAGATATCATAAAGATCCTGAACAAACGGGCCATCCACCAACATGTCGAGGCAGGCAAGGATACGGTCCGTGACCTCGGTATGGTGACGACCACCCGGCATAAGCTCCTCGAGCACGTCGCCGGTAAAACACCAAATGGTCTTTCCTGACCCCGCAGGATAAGCGGCACGAACACGCTCGACAAACTCAACGAGCCCCGCCTGGTTCTCGGGCTCCATGGGCTCTCCGCCCAGAATCGTCAGGCCGTCAATAAAGGGATGATCGAGGCTCTCGATAATCTTGTCCTCGACGGCACGATCAAAGGGCTCGCCCGCAGCAAAGTCCCACGCGACGGAGTTAAAGCAATTCTTGCAGCCACGACGGCACCCGCTCACAAACAGAGAAGTGCGGACGCCTTCTCCATCAGCAATGTCGAAATACTTAATGTTCGCGTAGTTCATAGGTAACCTTCCTGGGGGTCTGGAGTATATCATCCCGTCCTCAAACATTCTCGGCCTTCGGCCTGCGAAACTGCGGGCGGGACGATATACTCCAGACCCCTCGCGAGCGATACTCAATGAACTCAGCGAACATCGAGTATAGGGTTCGAGGTCCAATAAAAACAATGCTGCAGCTCAACCGTTATCGCAAGCAGACCGTTGTCGCAGGTCAACTCATTTCCGCTAAGAACTTCGAGGAGCGAGCAGGCTGCGTGCTGCATCTCAGCTACATCAACTTGGCCGCCCCGTAGCGAGGCCCCGGACCTTTGCTCGATATGAGTTCCGCACGAACAGGAGGCGCCAGTGGCGCCTCCGTCGTGAGCCAGGACTGTCCGAAATAGCGAGTAAAGGTCCGGGGCCTCGCTACGGGGCGGCCTGGGATGGTTATTAGAGATGCAGCACGCGGTCGCGGATCTCCTCGGTTCGACCCTGGTTCCAGAACTGGGTACCGATGTAGCCGCACGTACGACGAGCGACGTTCATCTTCTCCTGGTCGCGGTTGCCGCAGCTGGGGCACTCCCACACCAGCTTGCCGTCATCCTCGACAATCTTGATCTCGCCATCGTAGCCGCACACCTGGCAGTAATCGCTCTTGGTGTTGAGCTCGGCGTACATGATGTTGTCGTAGATGTACTGCATCACGCGAATGACAGCCTTGAGGTTGTCCTGCATGTTGGGAACCTCAACGTAGGAGATAGCACCGCCCGGCGAAAGCTGCTGGAACATGCCTTCAAACTTAAGTTTGTCGAAGGCATCGATCTCCTCGGACACATGGACGTGATAGCTGTTAGTAATGTAGCCCTTGTCCGTCACGCCCGGGATAATGCCAAAACGACGCTGCAGGCACTTGGCGAACTTGTAGGTCGTCGACTCCAACGGCGTACCGTACAGCGAGAAATCGATATCACTTTCGGCCTTCCACTCCGCGCACCTGTCGTTCATGCGCTGCATGACGGCCATGGCGAACGGCGTGCCCTCCTTCTCGGTGTGGCTGTGACCCGTCATGTACTTGACGCACTCATACAGGCCGGCATAGCCCAGGCTGATGGTGGAATAGCCGCCCACGAGCAGCTTGTCGATCGTCTCGCCCTTCTTCAGACGCGCCAGGGCGCCGTACTGCCAAAGAATCGGCGCGGCATCCGAAAGCGTGCCCATCAGGCGCTCATGACGGCACAGCAGGGCACGATGGCACAGCTCAAGGCGCTCGTCGAAGATCTTCCAGAACTTATCCATGTCCTGATGCGAGCTCAGCGCGACATCGGGCAGGTTGATGGTCACAACACCCTGGTTAAAGCGACCGTAGTACTTAGGCTTGGTCGGGTCATAGTTCAGCGCGTTGGCGACATTGTTAAAGCCGTTGCCCGAACGGTCGGGCGTCAGGAAACTGCGGCAACCCATGCAGGTGTAGCAATCGCCGTTGCCGGCAGTCTCGCCCTTAGACAGCTTAAGCTCGCGCATCTTCTTCTCGGAGATGTAGTCGGGCACCATGCGCTTGGCGGTGCACTTGGCGGCGAGCTTGGTCAGATAGAAGTACGGCGAATCCTCGCGAATGTTATCGTCCTCGAGCACGTAGATGAGCTTGGGGAATGCCGGGGTGATCCACACGCCGGCTTCGTTCTTAACGCCCTCATAGCGCTGACGAAGCGTCTCCTCCACAATCATGGCAAGGTCGTGCTTCTCCTGGGGCGTACGGGCCTCATTGAGATACATAAAGACCGTCACGAACGGCGCCTGGCCATTCGTGGTCATAAGGGTCACGACCTGATACTGAATCGTCTGGACGCCGCGACGGATCTCGTCACGCAGGCGGTCCTCAACAACCTCGCGGACCTTTTCGGGAGATGCCGAAACACCGAGCTCCTCGAGCTCGCGGGCAACCTCGCCGCGAATCTTTTGACGGCTCACCTCAACAAAGGGGGCGAGATGGGTCAGCGAAATAGACTGGCCGCCGTACTGGGAGGAAGCAACCTGGGCGATAATCTGCGTCGCGATGTTGCAGGCAGTCGAGAAGCTGTGCGGCTTCTCGATCAGCGTGCCCGAGATAACGGTGCCGTTCTGGAGCATGTCCTCCAGGTTCACCAGGTCGCAGTTATGCATGTGCTGGGCAAAGTAGTCAGAATCGTGGAAGTGGATCAGGCCCTCATTGTGGGCATCCACGATCTCCTGGGGCAGCAGCACACGCTGAGTCAGATCCTTTGAAATCTCGCCGGCCATATAGTCGCGCTGGACGGAATTGACGGTCGGGTTCTTGTTAGAGTTCTCCTGCTTGACCTCTTCGTTATTGCACTCGATCAGCGACAGAATCTTGTCGTCGGTCGTGTTCTTCTGGCGCTTCAGGCTCTGAACATAGCGATAGATGATGTAGTGGCGGGCGACCTCGTAGCAGTCGAGACGCATGATCTCGTCCTCGACCAAATCCTGGATCTCCTCGACCGAAACGGTGTGGCCCGCGTTCTCGCATGCCTCGGCGACGTTTTGCGCCGCATAAACCACCTGGCGGTCGGTAAGACGAGAGCTCTCCTCGACCTCCAAGTTTGCGGCGCGGATGGCATTGACGATCTTATCGATGTCAAAGACAACCTCGGTGCCGCTGCGCTTGATGATCTTCATCCTCTTGCCTTCTTTCGCGTCGTAGCCTCATTGCGCTTCAGAGCCAAACGATGCCCGGCAGGGCCTGCCCCTGCCTTGCGGCGCCGTCGCGCAATCTGTGTTCTCGATAAACCATAAGCCTCCATGCGGACATTCCCTAGAGCCAATCAAGCGGTTCAAGGACACGTTCAAAAGAGGCAGTTAAGGTCTTCGTTCTCTGTCCGCCATCTATCATACGACAAAGAAGCATCTATATCCTGTATTCTTTTTTTAGGTCAAACACAACATATAGTGTTTCAGCAGGTCAAAGCAATTGGTCATTTTGCAGACGCATTAAAAATGAGGGGTATTTGACAAGTCGGTAAAACGTTACCAACACGGCTACCTGCATGGCAGTTATAAAACCCCCTTAGTCAAGCCGCTGACAAATCCTACCAAAACCAAGCCGCTCACGCCAAAAGAATCCAAAAGATTATGCTTGACCAACATGTTGCGGTCACGATGGACCAGGACACATGCAATCTGCCGGCGCCCCCACGGGATGCGAAGACCATCGCGTACAGACCTTGGATCAATATTTGGCGGCTTATTTGGCGGCGTGCTTGGTGGCAAAACAAAACAGCCCAGAGGACATAGCCTCTGAGCTGCGAACATTTGGTGGGCGTTAGAAGATTTGAACTTCTGACCTCTTCCGTGTCAGGGAAGCGCTCTCCCCCTGAGCTAAACGCCCAAATGGAGCGGACAACGGGGCTCGAACCCGCGACCCCAACCTTGGCAAGGTTGTGCTCTACCAACTGAGCCATGTCCGCCTGCGAGGATTTAATATACGGGATGATCCACCCAAATGCAAGAACTTTTTTTGAAAAGTTTTGCGACGCCCTCGCGAACCTCGCGAAGACATCAGCCACCACGGAAGGTGTAGGCAAACGCAAGCTCGCCGCAAGAGGCCCCCTACAACTCAGCGAGCATGATCCAGGCAGAGCTGTCCTGCGCGAGCCTGCCATCTGCAAGCGGTGATGAGGTGAGCAGGACCCTACCCGCCGGCAGCTCCACGGGTGCTGCACCGAAGTTCGTCACACACGCCCAGCCGTTGTCGCGGCGATAGGCGATGACGCCGCCCTCAGCGCCCTCGGCACCATCCGCAAGGCCGGTGCACCCGTCAAGATCGAGCCACGCAAGATCGTTGGCGCACCCGCGCAGCTTGCGCCGCAGCCAGAGGGCGTCGCGATAGAATGCAAGCATCGATGCCGGGTCCGCTTCTTCCCTATCGGCAGCGTAATCGGAAAACCATGCAGGCTGTGGCAGATGGGGCGCCGCATCGGCGTCCGCCGGTGAAAACCCAAACGATCCGCCCTGCGCGGGATCGTCCGCTGCCACCCACGGCAGGGGCACACGACAGCCGTCGCGCCCCTTCTCGCGCTTCGGTCCGTGCGTATTGGTCGCAGTGGGATCTTCGAGTGCAGCCCACGGGATGTCAGCCACCTCAAAAAGGCCGAGCTCCTCACCCTGATACACGTATGCCGAGCCCGGAAGCGCCAACTCAAGCAAAAGGGCTGCCCGCGCGCGGCGCTCGCCGAGTTCACGGTCCTCGTCATAAGACGACCCGTCGCGTAAGAGCCAGTCGAGCGCAATCTGATGGTAGCGCGTCGCCTTGATTTGCGGCAGGGCATAGCGTGTCGCCACGCGCGGCACGTCGTGGTTGGAGAGTACCCAGGTCGAGGCGGAATCGGATTCGATGGCCGCCTTCAAGCCCTTCTCGATTGCAGCGTGCATGTCATCATAGGTCCAAGTGGCCTTGGCGAACTCAAAGTTGAATGTCTGGCCAAGCTCGCTGGGGCGTGCGTAGAGATACTGGCGCTCGGGCAGAACCCACGCCTCGGCAACGGCGCTGCGCGGCGGATCATAACGGTCGAACACGCGGCGCCACTCGCGATAGATCTCATGGACCTCGTTGCGGTCCCACAGCGGATGGGTGCCGTCCTCAACCATGTCATCGCCCTCGGCGAGATGCCACCGGTCGAGGTCATCGCGGTCGAGATCCTTGGCGAGACCGTGCGCCACATCAATGCGAAAGCCATCGACGCCTCGATCGCTCCAAAACGCCAGGACGTCGCAAAAGAACGCATGAACCTCGGGACACGACCAGTCAAAGTCCGGCTGCTCGGGCGTAAACATGTGCAGATACCACTGACCGTCCGCGACGCGCGTCCAGGCGGGGCCGCCAAAGTTGGCATTCCAATTGGTGGGAGGCAGCTCGCCGTGCTCGCCGCGACCATCGCGGAAGATATAACGGGCGCGCTCGGGTGATCCGGGGCCGGCGGCAAGAGCGGCTTTGAACCAGGGGTGCTGGTTGGACGAATGGTTGGGCACGATGTCGACGATGACCTTGATGCCGTGCGCATGAGCCGCAGCGATCATGTCATCGAAGTCGTCAAGCGAGCCGAGACGTGGGTCGACATCGCAGTAGTCCGCCACATCATAGCCGCCATCGACAAGAGGCGATGGGTAAAACGGGCTCAGCCAGATAGCCTCGATACCCAGCTGCTCAAGATAGTCCATCTGCTGGGTAATGCCCGCGATATCGCCCAGACCCGAACCAGTCGAATCCTTAAACGAGCGCGGGTAGATCTGATAAATCGCGGCATCGGACATCCATGAGCGCGAAGAGGACTTTTCTGTAGCCATGGGATGAATCTCCCTTGCAACGAGGTTTTGCGAGATGCCCACGATGATACGCCCAAAGCTGACATTCACGGCAAACAACGCCGCAGCCACGCCCCAAACGCTCGCCCCCTCTCGGGCTCGAGCCTCCTGGGACGAATCGATCGATTAGTAAAAAGAACGGAAGACTTACTCCCCCGGCCACGACAGACACTATGACCCAATCCAGGGGCACGGAAACGAC
>NZ_QSPG01000021.1:0-35646 GCF_003436395.1 Collinsella sp. TM06-3
GGAGAAGTTCGCGAAGCCCACTTCTCCGAGGAAGGGCGCCGGCCCGGAGGCGGCCCCAGCGCGAGACCGTCCCGGATGCCTACCTACTCGTTGTCGCCTGCGGTCATCTGCGTTGCGGAGAGCGTACCGTCGGCGGCAGTTGCAGCTGCAGCGTCGGGCCAGACCCAGTCGGTAAAGGCCGGGTGATCGAAGCCCTCGTCGCACGCGAACTCAAAGGCCTCGGTGCGGAATGCCTCCCACTCGTCAATCTGCTCTGCAAACTTGTCGGCGTCGACCATGCGCAGCACGTCGGCGGCCAGGGCCCAGCGGTCCATGTTGTTCAGACGCAGCATGTCGAACGGCGTGGTCGTGGAGCCCTTCTCCTCGTAGCCGTGGACGCGGAAGGCGTCGTGGCCGGGGCGGTTCCAGATCAGGCGGCGAATCGTGCCGGCATAGGCGTGGAATGCGAAGAGCACGGGCTTCTCACCGCAGCCGAACAGCTCAGCCCAGCGCTCATCGCTGATGGCCTGGTCGTTCTCGCAGACGTTCTGAATCTTGAGCAGATCGACCACGTTAACGAACCACACCTTAATGCCTAGCTCGCGCAGCATATCGGTTGCAGCCAGGGCCTCAAGCGTCGGCACGTCACCGCAGGTCGCAACCACGACGTCGGCCTCGGCGAGTGAACCAGCGGTCGATGCCCACTTCCAAGTCGCGACGCCCTCGGCGAGCTCGGCCTTTGCCTCGTCGACCGTCTGGAAGGTCGGGGCGGGCTGCTTGCCGCAGAAGATGGCGTTGACGCAGTCGGTGGACTGATAGACGCGCTCGGCCACAGCGAGGGCCATGTTGGCGTCGGCCGGATAGTAAGCATTCACGATATGCGTGTCGTTGGCCTTGTTGAGCAGCAGGTCGATAAAGCCGGGGTCCTGGTGCGAGAAGCCGTTGTGGTCCTGACGCCAAACATGGCTCGACAGCAAAATGTTGAGGCCGCTGATGGGGGCACGCCACGGAATCTCGCGCTTGGTGGCCTCGAGCCACTTGCAGTGCTGGTTGACCATGGAATCGACCACGTGCACAAAGCTCTCGTAGGAGCTCCACACGCCGGAGCGGCCGGTGAGCACGTAGGCCTCGAGGAAGCCCTCGCACTGGTGCTCGGACAGCTGCTCGACGACCTTACCGGAGCCGGCCAGCAGCTCGTCGTTGGCCTCGTCCTCGTAGAAGCCGGCATCCCACTGCTTCTTGGTCACCTTGTAGGCGGCCTGCAGGCGGTTAGACGCGGTCTCGTCGGGACCGAAGATGCGGAAATCGTCCATGTTCTTGGCCAGAACGTCGGCAGTGTACTCACCAAAGACGCGAGCGGCCTCGGTGGAGCCCCAGCCGTGACCATTAGTGTCGACGGGGACCTCGTGGGCATGAATATCGGGCAGCTCGAGCTCGCGACGCACCTTGCCGCCGTTCGCGTTGGGATTGGCGCCGATACGCAGCTCGCCGGTCGGCATAAAGGCCGTCACCTCGGGGCGTACCTGGCCCTCGGGCGTAAAGAGCTCCTCGGGCTTATAGGAGCGCAGCCACTCGCGCAGCACGCGGAAGTGCTCGTGAGTGTCCTTGGCACTCGCCAGCGGCACCTGATGGGCGCGCCAGGAGTCCTCGGTCTTCTTGCCGTCGATGTGCTTGGGGCAAGTCCAACCCTTGGGAGTACGGAACACAATCATGGGGTAGGCCGGACGGACCACGGTCTCGCCTGCGGCGGCCTGGGCCCGCGCGGTGGCCTTGATGTCGCAGATCTCGTCAAAGACCTGCTCAAACAAGGCAGCGAAACGCGCATGGATGCTCGCGTGGCTCTCGTCGTCAAAGCCGGCGACAAAGAAGTGCGGCTTGTAGCCCATGCCCTCAAAGAACTTGGTGAGCTCCTCGTCGGACACGCGGGCGAGGATGGTGGGGTTGGCGATCTTGTAGCCGTTGAGGTGCAGGATTGGCAGGACGATGCCGTCGGTTGCCGGGTTCACGAGCTTGTTGGACTGCCAAGAGGTGGCAAGCGGACCGGTCTCGGACTCACCGTCGCCCACCACGGCCACGGCCAGCAGGCTCGGGTTGTCCATGACGGCGCCGTAGGCGTGGCTGAGCGTGTAGCCGAGCTCGCCGCCCTCGTGGATGGAACCGGGCGTCTCGGGCGCAAAGTGGCTCGGGATGCCGCCGGGATAGGAGAACTGGCGGAAGAACTTCTGCAGGCCGGCCTCGTCATTGGTGATGTCGGGGCGGATCTCACGGTAGGTGCCATCGAGCAGCGACTGGGCGGTGCCTGCGGGGCCACCGTGGCCCGGGCCCATCAAGAAAATGGCGTTCTGGTTGTGATCGGCGATGAGGCGGTTGACATGACCGAACAGGAAGTTGATGCCGGGCGTGGTGCCCCAGTGACCGACCAGACGGTGCTTAACGTCCGGACGACCAAAATCGCGCGTCTCGCCGGTCTTCTCGTCGACAAAGTCGCTGCGCATCAGCGGGTTGGAGCGAAGGTAAATCTGGCCGACGGACAGGTAGTTCGAGGCGCGCCAATACAGGTCGACACCCTCGAGCTCGGAAGCGGGAACCTCATGTCCCAGTTTTTGCCACGGCGTTCCCAGTGTTTTAGCCATTGTTTATGTCCCTTCGCTGCGCGGTCGCCTTCCGATACGGCAACCTTTCGTTGGGACTAGTATATTTGCTAAAACGTTTTATCATGGTGAAAAAACGTTTTAGCATCCTGATTTGCCATATGGACAGGCAAAAGCAGACATTCACCTGCGGCATTGTCTGTCACAGGTACTCCACATTCAATCTGCATGAATTGATAAACGTGTTTAGTTGTGTTTAGTAAGCTCGAGCACGCTGTCCTTAACGATAAGCGCCGGCTCCAGAACGACCTCTTCGGCACGCCTGCCGCCCCTACCGGCAAGACGCTTGGACATGCAGCCAAAAGCATGCTCGGCGAGCACGCCGGGGTCCTGCTCGATCGCGGTCAACGCCGGCTCAAAGAGAACGTCGGCCGCCGAGTTATCATAGCTCACCACCGAGATATCGCCCGGAATGCTCTTTCCCATCTCGTGCAGGCGCTTGAGCAGACCCAGCGCAATGTTGTCCGAGCTTGCGAACACAGCAGTGGCGTCAGTTGCGAGCACCGCCTCCGAGGCCTCGTAGGCACTCGGAATGTAATACTCACTCTCGAACTCCAAGCGCGCATCGATGGGCAGCCCCACCTCGCGCAGCGCACGCTCATAGCCGGCAAGTCGTTTGCGACCCGTATTGGAGCGGCGCGCATTAACCAAGCAGGCAATACGACGGTGGCCTTGCTCGATCAAATAGCGGGTGGCCATATAGCCGCCCATCTCGTGGTCGAACATCACCTTGTCGCACTCGAGTCCCTCAATGGCACGGTCAACCATTACCGCCGGGATGGGCAGATGGCTGACTTCTTCGCGCAAAGCGCGGTCGTCCGAGAATTCGTCGCCCACGACCAAGAACACACCATCGACGCCGCGCGTCACCAGCTGGCGCAGGAGCTCTAGATCGTCCTCGGCGCTTCCACCCGAGCTGGTAATAAAGAGCGCGTAGCCGTCCTCGCGGCAGCGCTTTTCCAGACTGCCAGCGAGCGAGGCAAAAAATCGGCTCTCGATGTTGGGAACGATAAGGCCTAGCGTGCGCGACTCGCGCATGACCAGGCTGCGCGCGATCTGGTTGGGAACATAGTGGTTGCGCGCCGCGACCTCTTTGATGCGCTTGCGGTTTTCTTCCGAGATGCGACAAGGCCGGTTGTTGAGAACAAGCGAGACCGACGAGGGGGAAAGCCCCACCTCCTGGGCAATCTGCTTGAGAGTAACTTTGTTGCCCATCTCGCTCCTTCCGAGTATTCGCGCAATCTCTTGAAAGTATAGCGACCGTCCCTCTACCTCGATGATAAACACTTTACCAATCCGGTAGACGGCTGTTTTATCGCCGCGATTGGTGCAAAGCAACCTGACCCCTTTGCACCATGTGATGCATTGGGGTCAGGTTGCTTTGCACCAAATCCATCCGGGTGGGGTATATTGCATTCGATTGATGAAAACGACCACCATAAGGCGGATATACGTATGCACGAGAATGACTTTTTTAACGAGGACCTGCTCTGCGCACTCGCTGGCGTTGCCGGCGAGGACAACGTGCTCATGAGCGAGCCCATGCGCGAGCACACCACGTTTAAGATCGGCGGCCCGGCCGACGTCTTTGTCACGCCCGACACCGAGCAGGGACTCGTTGCCACGCTCGATACCTGCTACCGCTGCGATCTGCCGCTCACCATCGTGGGCAACGGCTCCGACCTGCTCGTCGGCGACAAGGGCATCCGCGGCGTCGTCGTGGCGCTGGGCGAAGGCCTCTCTAACATCACCGTCGACGGCACGCATGTTACGGCAGCAGCCGGCGCGCTGCTCTCGGACGTAGCGGCAGCGGCAGCCGAGGCTAGTCTTACCGGCATGGAGCCCATCTCGGGCATCCCCGGCTCGGTCGGCGGCGCCTGCTACATGAACGCCGGTGCCTACGGCGCCTGCATGGCCGATGTTTTGGAGTCCGTGCGCGTCTACAAACCTGCTCGCCAGCTCGACGACGGTACCCGCGGCAGCGGCAATATCATTGAGTTCGATGTCGATGAGCTCAACCTGGGCTATCGTAAGAGCCGCATTGCCGACGACGGCTTTATCGTGCTTTCGGCCACCTTCAATCTCGCCCCGGGCAACGCCGCGATGATCAAGGCCGACATGGATGACTACCGCCAACGCCGCGAGGACAAGCAGCCGCTCGACATGCCGAGCGCCGGCTCCACCTTCAAGCGCCCCGAGGGCTATTTTGCCGGCAAGCTCATCATGGACGCCGGCCTGCGCGGCCATGCCGTTGGCGGTGCGCAGGTGAGTGAAAAGCACTGCGGCTTTATCGTCAACGCCGATCACGCCACCGCCGCCAACGTCGACGAACTCATCCGCCACATCCAAGCAACCGTCAAAAACCAATTCGGAGTAGACCTAGAACCCGAAGTCCACCGAGTCGGCGAATTCCTATAAAAAGAAGGCCCCGAAAGGGGCCTTCTTTTTATATCAGACAACCAGTCCGGTGAGTCGCGCTCAGGACCCGAGAGGGCCGCGTGCCCGCCCGCAATATATTTGATTGATCGCGAGTTCCGCACGCAAAGAAGGCCACTTAACGTGGCCTTCGTCTTGCGCAGGACTGCCCGAGCAGGCAATCAAATATATTGCGGGCGGGCACGCGGCCCAGTCGGCTTTACGACAGCGCAATACCGCCGAGCCAGCCCCAGCGCACGCCAGAGCCAGTGCCGTAGAACCGAATAAACGCATCAAGTGACTTAGACGTAATGGCGCCCTCGTTGCTCATAACGATGCCGCCGCCAACATAGATGCCCACGTGTCCGTACAGCAGACCCGGCGTACCGGTTCCGCTGTGCGACGAGTCGGCCACGATCATGCCCACCTGCAGCGCCGAACGATCGGAGCTGTAGCACCAGGCGTTAAACATGTCGCACGCGTTGCCGCCAAAGTAGCCCACGCCGGCGTTGCGGAACACGTTGGTAACCCAGGCAGCGCACCAGTTCAGGCCAGGCGAAGGCGTGGAGTAGCATGCGTTGACGACAGCCTGCTGCTTGCCCGAGCCGGCATTCTGCTGCGGGGTGCCGCCGGCATACGAGCCGCCGCCCGAGCTCGAACCGCCCGAAGAGGAATTGTTCTTGTTTGCGGCGGCCGCGGCAGCGGCAGCCTTCCTGGCAGCCTCCTCTGCCTGGGCGGCAGCGAGAATCTCGGAATCACGCTGGGCCATGAGCTCCTTGACATCGTCGGAGAGGCCGTTCAGAACCGTCTGGACCTCCTGCTGCTTGGCCTGCATGTCCTGCATCTGAGCAGTCTGCTGGTCCTTGAGCTTCTCCAAGTCGGCCTTTTGCGACTCGAGCTCGGACTTCTGTGTATCGAGTTCTTTCTGGATGGTCTGGATGTCCTCAATGGCGTCACGGTCGCTCTTGTTGATCTTCTCGACGTAATGCGCGTTGGCGACGAGCTCCTCAAATGAGCCCGAAGCCAGTAGCAGCGACAGGATGTTGGTGCCGCCCGACTTGTAGCTGGCGGCAACGCGATCGGAAAGGTCGCCGCGCTTCTTTTTGAGCTCGGTCTTCTTGGTGTCGATCTGAGCCTGCGTCTCGTCAATCTGGCCCTGCACGCCTTCGATATCGCTGAGGGTCTGGGCATTCTTGTTGGCGAGCGTCGCGTACTCATTGGCGATGCTGTCGAGCTGGGCCTGGACCTCGTCGAGCTGGGCCTGGGCGGCATTTAGTTTGTCGGTGGTTTCTTGGCTGGCCTCAACCGCATGGGCGCGGGCGGGCAGGCCAAAAAGAACAGCCGCGGAAGCGGCGCCGAAAAGAGCCTTAAGGGCAGTGCGGCGCGAAAGCTCCTGCGAAAAAATGGAATCGTTGTTCGGTGACATATGTACTCCGTTACATGCTTATTTATATGTCGCTCAACTCAAACATATTAACGCACATCGCGCCTGTCCCAACTATTTCCACGAACGGCTGGAAAAGCATGGTCAGCGGCTCGCAAATACGCCCCACACCAAAGGTAAGGATTATGCAAATAACACCCTATGAGTACGTTAACATCAATCCTCTGGTTTTCCTGCCCCGCGTGTTTTGGGCGCCCCCAGCTGCGCTATACTCCCCTCAAGAAGTGTTCCTGATTCGATAGGAGACTACATGTCCAAAGCACTCGACCCCAAAGACACCTGCGTCCTCGTTACCGGCGGCGCCGGCTTTATTGGCTCGCATACCGTCGTTCAGCTGCTCGAGGGTGGCTACCAGGTTGTCGTCGTCGATGACCTCTCCAACTCCAGCGCCGTTGCCATCGACCGCGTCAAGACCATCGTGGGCGACGAGGCCGCCAAGAACCTCACCTTCTACGAGGCCAACGTGCTCGACCGCGATGCGATGAACAAGATCTTCGATACCCACCAGATCGACCGTGTCATCCACTTCGCCGGCTTTAAGGCCGTTGGCGAGTCGGTGAGCAAGCCCGTCGAGTACTACCACAACAATATCGAGAACACCCTGGTGCTCATCGATGTCATGCGCAACCACGGTTGTAAGTCCATCATCTTCTCGAGCTCTTCGACCGTCTACGGCGATCCGGACAATCCGCCCGTCACCGAAGAGGACCCCAAGAAGCCCGCGACCAACCCCTATGGTTGGACCAAGTGGATGATTGAGCAGATCCTCATGGACGTCCACACCGCCGACCCCGAGTGGGACGTCGTGCTGCTCCGTTACTTCAACCCCATCGGCGCTCATCCGTCGGGCCTGATCGGCGAGGACCCCAAGGGCATCCCCAACAACCTGGTGCCCTATGTCGCCCAGGTCGCCGTGGGCAAGCTCGAGGCCGTTCAGGTCTTTGGCAACGACTACCCCACCCCCGACGGCACCGGCGTGCGCGACTACATCCACGTGTGCGATCTGGCCTCTGGTCACGTTGCCGCCCTTAACTGGATGAACGGCAAAACCGGCGTCGAGATCTTTAACCTGGGCACCGGCACCGGCACCTCGGTACTCGAGGTCATCGCCGCCTTCTCCAAGGCTTGTGGCAAGGAGCTGCCCTACGTGATCCGCGAGCGCCGCGCCGGCGACATCGCTGCCAACTGGTGCGATGCCTCAAAGGCCGAGCGCATGATGGGCTGGAAGGCCCAGTACGACATCGCGGACATGTGCCGCGATAGCTGGAACTGGCAGAGCCACAACCCCAACGGCTTCGCCGACGCCGAGTAGCAAAAACCTACATACCGTTCTTGCCCCGATCTCACGTTGTGAGGTCGGGGCTTTTTTCATGGCATGTAGCCATTCGCCGAAAATCGACCAACTTTTTTATCTTGCCTGTACATGTTTAAACAACATGTTTTACAATAGGCGTATCGAATCAGAACATCGGAGGCGGACTGCACACCCATCGGCAGGCCGACCCCACAACAAGAAGGTTGGTGAGCGCATTCATGGAGCGTGCAAGCGGCGTCCTCATGCCCGTCTCATCTCTGCCCGGACCATACGGAATCGGCGGCTTTGGCTGGAATGCCTACGACTTCGTCGATTTTCTCGCCTCGTGCAAACAACATTACTGGCAGATTCTGCCCCTTACGACGACCAGCTATGGCGATTCGCCTTATCAGTCGTTCTCGGCCCGCGCAGGCAACCCCAACTTTATCGACTTTGCCGAGCTTATCGAGGCAGGGTATCTGGAGCAGCGCGATATCGATGGCGTGTATCTGGGATCCGACCCCAGCAATGTCGACTACGGTGCCATCTTTGGCGGCCGCCGTCAGATTCTCGACCGCGCCGCCGAGCGCTTTGCTGCCGACAAGCCGGCCGATTTCGATGACTTTATCCAGGCCAACGAGGACTGGCTCATCCCCTACTGTGAGTTCATGACCGTCAAAGAGGAGTGCGGTCTCAAGGCGTTTTGGGAGTGGCCCGCGGAGCTCCGCACCCGCGGCGAGGCTTCCGCCAAGGTCTGCGCCGACCATCCGGCGCGTATGCTCTACCACCAGATGACGCAGTACTTCTTCGATCGCCAGTGGAGCCGCCTCAAGGCCTATGCCAACGAGCGCGACATTCTCATCATCGGCGACCTGCCCATCTATGTCTCGCGTGACTCCGTCGAGATGTGGGCGACACCTGAGCTCTTTAAGATCGACGCCGCCGGCAATCCCGTGAGCGTCGCCGGCACGCCGCCCGACCAGTTCTCGGCCACCGGCCAGTACTGGAGCAACCCCATCTACGACTGGGACGCCATGGAGGCCGACGGCTTCTCCTGGTGGGAGGGCCGCATTCGCGCCGCCCTCGACATGTACGACGTCATCCGCCTGGATCACTTCCGCGGCTTCGAGGCCTATTGGGAGGTGCCGTTCTCCTCGCCTGATTCGTCCTACGGTTCGTGGACGCAGGGTCCCGGCCTCAAGCTCTTCAAGACACTCGAGGAAAAGCTCGGCACGCTGCCCATCATCGCCGAGGACCTGGGCTTCCTCACCCCCGGCGTCATCGATATGCGCGACAACTCGGGCTTCCCCGGCATGAAGATCCTGCAGTTTGCCTTTGAGGGCACCAACTCGTACTACCTGCCGCACAACTACATTGCCAACACCGTCGCCTACGTGGGCACTCACGACAACGAGACGGCACGCGGCTGGTTTGAAGGAACGGCTACCCCGCGTCAGCGCGAGCAGACAGCCCTGTACACCCATCAGCAGGCCGGCGAACCCATCGCCGACGCGCTCAACCGAACCATCGCAGCCAGCGTGAGCGACACGTGCATCTACACCATGCAGGACCTGCTCAACTTGGGCAACGAGGCGCGCATCAACACCCCTGCCACGCTGGGCGGCAACTGGACCTGGCGCATGCTCGACGGCGCCATCACCCGCGAGCTCGAGCACAAACTCACCGACTGGACCGAGACCTACTTCCGCATCCCGTCGGAAGCCGAAATCGAGCTTCCTCAATAGGAGCTACCGCGCCCGACCCCTCCCCACCGTGCGGACGCGCTTGCTTACCCGCGCGAGGCCACCCCAATCCCCTCGCGCGGGATTCTTATGAATTGCAGACATGTAATCAACCCATTACAGGAGGAAACATGCCCCAAATTAACCTCATGGAACTCGCCGAGCAGTCTTTTGGCACCTCGCTCGAGCAGCTCGACGACCGTCGCATTTACAAGCTGCTGGTCAAACTCGTGCAGGAGCGCTCCGCCGCCTGCCCGCTCAACAACGGCAAGAAAAAGCTCTATTACATTTCCGCCGAATTTTTGATCGGCAAGCTGCTCATCAACAACATGATCGACCTCGGCATCTACGACGAGGTTAAGGACCAGCTCACCGCCGCAGGCCACGACCTCAACAAGATCGAGGAGTTCGAGGTCGAGCCGTCGCTCGGCAACGGCGGCCTGGGCCGCCTGGCCGCATGCTTCCTGGATTCCATCGCCACGCTGGGCTTGACCGGCGATGGCGTGGGCCTCAACTATCACTACGGCCTGTTCCGTCAGCGCTTTGTCGACAACCAGCAGAAGGCCGTCCCCGACGAGTGGCTCGGTGAGCAGGACATCCTAGTCGACGACGACCGCTCCTACACCGTCGAGTTCGGCGATTTTGCCGTTACCTCCAAGCTCGTCAACATCGACGTGCCCGGTTACGGCCAGCCCACCAAGAACCGTCTGCGCCTGTTCGACCTGGCGAGCGTCGACGACGGCCTGGTCCCCGGCAGCTCCATCGACTTCGACAAGACAGAGATCGCCAAGAACCTCACCTTGTTCCTCTACCCCGACGATTCCGACGAGCAGGGCCGCCTGCTTCGCATCTACCAGGAATACTTCATGGTGAGCAACGCCGCCCAGCTCCTGATCGACGAGGCCATCGAGCGCGGCAGCAACCTGCACGATCTGGCCGACTACGCCGTGGTCCAAATTAACGACACGCACCCCGCCATGGTCATCCCCGAGCTCATTCGCTTGCTCACCACCGAGCATGGCATCGAGTTTGACGAGGCCGTGACCATCGTACGCTCCATGGTCGCCTACACTAACCACACGATTCTTGCCGAGGCGCTCGAGAAGTGGCCGCTCGTTAGCCTGCAGAAGGTCTCCCCTGCCATCGCCGACATTATCGTCAAGCTCGATGAGATCGCGAAAGCCGAGCACGATGACCCGCGCGTCGCCATCATTGACGAGCACGACACCGTCCACATGGCCCACATGGACATCCACTTTGGCTTCTCCATCAACGGTGTAGCCGCCCTCCACACCAAGATTCTGGAGGACACCGAGCTTCATCCGTTCTACGAGATCTATCCCGAGAAGTTCTCCAACAAGACCAACGGCATCACCTTCCGCCGCTGGATCCATGGGGCCAACCCCGCGCTCGCCAGCCTGCTCGACGATGTGATCGGCACCGACTGGCGCAGCACCGGCGATCTGAGCAAACTCGCCAAGTTCGCCGACGACAAGAATGTTCTTGAGCGCCTGGCCGCCACCAAGACCGAGGCCAAGGCCATCATGCGCCAGTTCATGGCGCTCGAACAGGGCGTGACGATCCCATCCAACGCCATCATCGATGTTCAGGTCAAGCGTATCCACGAGTACAAGCGCCAGCAGATGCTCGCGCTCTACATAATCTGGAAGTATCTCGACATCAAGAACGGCAATAAGCCTAAGCACCCCGTCACCATCATCTTTGGCGGCAAGGCGGCCCCTGCCTACACTATCGCGCAGGACATCATCCATCTGATCCTGACGCTGTCGCAGTGGATTGCAAACGACCCCGACGTGGCTCCCTACCTGCAGGTTGTCATGATCGAGAACTACAACGTCACCGCCGCCGAGCGCGTGATCCCCGCCGCCGACATCTCCGAGCAGATCAGCCTGGCCTCCAAGGAGGCGAGCGGCACCTCCAACATGAAGTTCATGCTCAACGGCGCCCTAACCCTGTGCACGCTCGACGGCGCCAACGTGGAGATTGCCGAGCTCGTGGGCGACGAGAACATCTATACCTTTGGTGCCTCGTCCAAACAGGTCGAGCAGCTCTACGCCGACGGCAGCTATAACGCCAGCGCACTCTACCGCAAGCCCGGTATCAAGCTGCTGGTGGACTTTATCACCAACCCCGCCTTTATGGCGACCGGCAACGCCGAGCGCCTGCAGCGCCTGCACGACGACATTAAGGGCAAGGACTGGTTTATGGCCCTGCTCGACATTGAGGAGTACATCCAGACCAAGGAGCGCGTACTGGCCGACTACGAGGACCAGGACGCCTGGATGCGCAAGGCGCTCATCAATATCGCCAACGCTGGCACCTTCTCGTCCGACCGCACCATCTCCCAGTACAACGACGAGATCTGGCACCTGAACTAATTTCGCTTCCCTTACCCACCCTCTTGAGAAACGGAGTCGTGGCAACACGGCTCCGCTTTTTGTGCCCGCACGTTACCCTGTGATCCGACTCGGCCAAACAATCTCGATCCGTAGCAATTACTCAACCAAAACGGTCCCAGCCGTTACAGATTGAGACATACCGGCCCCTCCCCTTGGGTTTATCTCAATCTGTAACATCTAGCAGGTGTAATTCGCCTTTGGTGTTACAGATTTAGATGAAATGGTTAGCTCAGCGGAACCGTCTCGATCTGTAACATCTAACGTCCGAAATCGGCCCTACCTGTTACAGATCAAGACAAACTGACAGACGGAAAGCCCCAACACAAAGAAAGGCTCCCCTCTCGCCCAGTGGACGGGAGGGGAGCCTTATATGTGACCGCGGCAAAAGGATGGCAAAGCCGCAGTCGCCCAAAGGGAGGGCCTGGATGCACCGGGCCTAGATAAGGTTCTTGCCAGACACCTTATCGAAGAGATGAGTCGCGTTCTTCTCGAACTTGAACCAGATGGGGTCGCCAGCCTTGAGCGCGCCCTTGGCCTCGAGGTCGACGACGGGGATAATCAGGACAAACTGGCCGTCGGGAGCGGTCACATGGACATGCTCGGTCGAGCCCATGAGCTCGGTCACCTCGACGGTGCCCTGGAGCGCACCCTCCTCGCCCTTGTCGGCAAGCAGGATCTGCTCGGGGCGCACGCCGGCCGTAATCTCCTTCACGTCGCCGCCGTCCCAGTTGAGGGCAAGCTGAGCGCAAGTCTCCGGGGCGAGCGCCACGTTCATATCCTCGGTCTTGACAGTAAAGCCGTTGCCCGAGCGCACCAGCTGGGCATCGAAGAAGTTCATCTGCGGCACGCCGATGAAGCCGGCGACGAAGATGTTCGCGGGATGGTTGAAGACCTCCTGCGGCGTGGCGATCTGCTGGACGACGCCGTCCTTCATGACCACGATGCGGTCGCCGAGGGTCATAGCCTCGGTCTGGTCGTGGGTAACGTAGATGAAGGTGCCCTTGATCTCGTGACGCAGCTTAATGAGCTCGGCGCGCATCTGGTTACGAAGCTTGGCATCCAGGTTGGACAGCGGCTCGTCCATCAGGAAGACCTTGGGGTCACGCACGATGGCGCGGCCGATGGCGACGCGCTGGCGCTGGCCACCCGAAAGCGCCTTAGGCTTACGGTCGAGATACTCGGTAATGCCCAGGATCTCGGCAGCAGAGCGAACCTTGCGGTCGATCTCGTCCTTGGGGACCTTCTTGAGCTCGAGCGTAAATGCCATGTTCTCGTACACCGTCATATTGGGGTACAGAGCGTAGCTCTGGAACACCATGGCGATGTCGCGGTCCTTGGGCGCCACGTCGTTGACGCGCTTGCCGTCGATGAGCACGTCGCCGGAGGTGATGTCCTCCAGGCCGGCGACCATGCGCATCGTCGTGGACTTACCGCAGCCAGAGGGGCCAACGAGGACGATGAACTCCTGGTCGTGAACGGTGAGGTTGAAGTCCTCTACAGCGAGCACACCGTCCTCGGTAACCTTGAGGTTGTGCTTCTTCTCCTCGGTCTTCTTCTTTTTGCCAAAGAAGCCCTTCTTTTTTGACTCGTTGTTGGGATACACCTTCTGAACATGTTTGAGAACGATCTCGGCCATGTCTCTACCTTTCGATACGCGGCGCCGCGCTGAGGGGCGCCGCCCAAACTTGCAAAACAGTTACGGCATCAGCCCTTGACGGCACCTGCCACCACACCGTCGATGATGTACTTCTGGCAGAAGATGTACATGATGACGATGGGGACAACGACCATCATGATGCAGGCCATCATGGGGCCGAGCTCGACGTGGCCATAGCCGCCGCGGAAGTACTGGATCAAAATAGGAATGGTCTTGTACTTGGTGGAGTCGAGCGTAAGGTAGGGCAGCAGGTAGTCGTTCCAGACCCACATGGTCTCGAGGATGCCGACCGAAAGATAGGTGGGCTTCATGATGGGGAGAACGATCTTAAAGAACACCTGAACCGGGTTGCAGCCGTCAATCATGGCCGCCTCCTCGATCTCGAGCGGGATGTTCTTTACAAAGCCGGCGAACATAAAGACCGCCAGGCCCGCGCCAAAGCCCAGATAGATAAAGCAGATGTTGAACGGCGTATTAAAGCCGATGCGGTCCGCCAAATTGGACAGCGTGAACATCAGCATCTGGAACGGTACGACCATCGAGAACACGAACAGGTAATAGAAGAAGTTCGAGATCTTGTTGTTGACACGAACCACGTACCAAGCGCACATGGAGCAGCACACCAGAATCAGCACGACCGACGTGACTGTGATGATGAGCGAGTACATAAACGCCGAGGCAAAGCCCTGCTCGTTAAGAGCGTGTACGTAGTTTGCGAGGCCGTTGAACGTCTCGGGCGTGAGCAGATCGAACGCCGTGGTGGTGCTGATTGCGGTCCCCTTCTTAAAGGAATTGAGCGCAATCATGAACACAGGGTAGATCCACGCGAGCGACAGAATCGTAAAGAAGATCGAGAGCGCGCGGTTAATAGCCTTATCGCGTTTCATTACTGCTGCACCTCCTTGGACCTCGTGGCCTTAAGCTGGATCATAGAAATAGCGACAACCAGGATGCAGAAGATAACTGCCTTGGCCTGACCGATGCCCTGCCATGCGATGCCAGCACGCGAATAGAACGTGTTGTAGATGTTCAGGGCGAGCATCTCGGTGGAGTGCGCCGGGGCACCACCGGTAAGGGCGAGGTTCTGGTCGAACAGCTTAAAGCCGTTGGTGATGGACAGGAACAGGCAGATGGTGATGGTCGGCATCAGGTTGGGGATCTTAACCTTCCAAAACGTCTGCCATGCCGTAGCGCCGTCGACCTTGGCGGCCTCGATGTAATCAGACGGAATGGACTGCAGACCGGCGATGTAGATGATCATCATGTAGCCGACCTGCTGCCACAGGGTCAGGATGATAAGGCCCCAGAAGCCAGCAGCAGAGTTAAGGGCGATGAGCTGGGCGCCCACGTTGGAGAGCAGGCAGTTGATCAGAATCTGCCAAATGTAGCCCAGCACGATGCCGCCAATCAGGTTAGGCATAAAGAAAATCGTACGGAAGATGTTGGTGCCCTTGAGCGCCTTGCGAGTGAGCGCCTGCGCAATGGCCAGCGCGATCACGTTGATGAGCACCGTCGACAGGAAGGCAAACGCCACGGTAAAGAAGAACGACGTGGAGAACTGCGGGTCGGTCAGTGCGCGCACGTAGTTCTCGATACCGACAAAGTGCGCGTTATTGATGGTAATAAACTGGCAGAACGAGAGATAGAAACCCTGGATAAAGGGAATCACGAACCCGATCATAAACGCCAGGCACGTGGGCAGCATAAAGAGCGGCCACCAGCGCTTGAGTGCTTTGCCCATAGAAGGGTCCTTTCAATATGCAGGGGGCGGGCAAACCTACGTCTGCCCGCCCCCTGTCGCTAATCAGATAGCTTGGGCAGCAACTGCTTACTCGGAAGCAGCCTTCTCGGTCTTCCAGCCATCGACGAAGGCGTTCTTGACGCCGTCCCACTTGGTGTTGTCGGCAGCATAAGCGATGAGAGCCTGCTTGAGGTTCTTCTTCCACTCCTCGGAGGGGATGTAAACGAAGTCCCAAGCGACGGTCTTCTTGCCGTCCTTGGCCATAGCAACGGCCTGCTGAGAGAAGACGTTGGTGGTCTCCTTAGCGCTCTTGAACGGGGCGGTCAGGCCCATCTTGTCAGCGATGATGCTGGTGGCGGTGTCAGAAGTGACGCACCAATACATGAAGTCCTCGGTGGCCTTCTGGGCATCCTCGGAAGCCTGGGAGCTGACGCACCAGTAGTTCTCGCCGCCGGAGCACAGGCCCTGGTTCTCCTCGCCGTCGACGCCGATGTAGATCGGCAGCATGCCGAGCTGGTCGTCGGTCATACCGGCCTTGGTGAGGTCGGCGTAGGCCCAAGAGCCGTTCTGGTAGAAGACGGCCTTGCCGGTTGCGAACTCGTTGGTGGCGTCGTCACCGGTCTTGGAGGCGAGCTGCGAAGGATCGCAGGTGGAGTCGGTGATGTACAGGTCGAAGATCTGCTTAAAGTTGTCGAGATACTCGCCCTTGATCTCGTCGTCCTCCTGGTTGTGCTCCTTCTCGAACTCGTAGTAGAGCGGGAGGTTGGCGAGGTGGGTGGTGTAGCGCCAGCTGGAGGAGTCATCCATGCCGGCGGAAGTGAAGGCACCGTCAACGCCGAGCTCGTCCTTGCGGGCCTGGATGTCATCGGCGCAAGCCTTCAGCTTGTCGAAGGAGTTGATGTCCTCGGCCTTGTAGCCGGCCTTCTCGAGGAGCTCCTTGTTGTAGATGATGCCGTAGCTCTCCTGAACCCAGTCGATACCCAGATCCTTGCCGTCGGACTGCAGCGCCAGGGAGTCGTCGATGAGCTCGCCGCGGAGCTTGGTGTCGGAAAGATCGGCGCAGTAGTCCTTCCAGTTCTTAAGGCCGGTGGGGCCGTTGACCTGGAACAGCGTCGGAGCGGAGCTCTTGGACATCTCGGACTTGAGCTTCTCCTCGTAGGTGTTGGAGGCGGCGGTCACGATCTTGACCTCGACGCCCTTCTCCTTCTTGTACGCCTTGGCGATCTCCTTCCACTCCTTGTCGACCTCGGGCTTGAACTGGAGGAAGTAGACCTCGGCAGCGTCACCGGAAGCAGAGGAGCCAGAGCCGGCAGAACCACCGCAGCCCACGAGGCCCAGACCAAGAACCGCAGCCGCGGAACCAGCAAAGCCCAGGAACTGCCTTCTGCTCATTTCGTTCTTCATTACAATCCACCCTTTCACACCGTGGCGGCACCCTTTGCCGCCGCCTTCGGAGATTGGCTCGGGGACTTTGCCCCTTTTGCTGACTTGTACAATACGCTATTTGGCTAGTTGTTTGAACAAGTATTACTAGAGCGGTAGAAAAACTTCGGTGAACGGTAATTTCAACTTGATACTTGACAAGTTTTGTATAAACAATTATTTATTATCGAATGCAGAGAAAACGCCCGATCAAGCCGATGCATCGTCGGTTTGACCGGGCGTTTTCGCTTTGAGGGCATGAGTCTCGTCAGGCTGCGAGCTAGCCGGCTATCGCTTGGAGTTGACGCGGTAGTGGAAGATCTCGGGATGCGTGCGGGCATGCGTGACCTCGAACAAGATGCCGTCGGAGGTGTACGACTGGCTCTCCATAACGGCGACGCAGTTGTACTTGCCAAGGTCCAAGTAGCTGCAGTCCTCATCGTTGGCGAGCTCGACACTCACCGTACGACGGCTCGCCATCACTTTGACGCCGCGCTTGTGCTCCAGATAGCCGTAGATAGAATCCGCCGCGATCTCGGGGGTCAGGCCCTTGGCGATCGACGCCAAAAAGTAGCCATGGTCCACTTGGCGCGCGCTGCCGTTGAGGCTTCGGACACGCACTACGCGAATCAGCTCCTCGCCCACCTTAAAGCCCAGGCGACGAGAGAGTTGCTCAGTGCAAATCAAATGTTCAAAAGACTTGACCTCGGTCGATGCGACGGCATTGTTGCGTTTTGCGAACTCGCCAAACGACTCAACCTCTTCGAGTGCGCCCAGCATGTCGGTTTCGCCCTTAAGCCAAATAACGCGCACGCCCTTACCGTGTATAGGCTGCACAAACATCTGGTCGGCCAGCATGCTCAAGGCGCGTCGAACGGTATTGCGCGTGCAGCCAAACTCCGCGGTCAGCTCGGCTTCGGTTGGCAGCATCTCCTGAAACGCATAGGTCCCGTTGATGATGCGCGAACGGATCTCGCGGTAGATTCCTTCGTAAATCGCTTTTGGCATGATTTCACCTCTAATGAATATGTATGGCTAGGCACGATAGCATTTCTTTGGGTTGTTTAAACCGTCTATCGGCAAAGCACCGATTATTAACTGTCAACGGCGCCCGTGATGCTCCAATCGATTCGAATCAAAACCAACAATGCGGCGAACGCTCACTCCCCTACAATTAACTCATTGTTTAAACGTTCCACCGCAGACACGGCGGGCTTATGGTCGAGAGGCAGAATATGCTGCAAAAAATCCAACGCTTTGGCGGGGCAATGTTCGCGCCCGCCATGCTGTTTTCTATATCAGGCCTCATGGTCGGCATCTCCGCCCTCGCCACGACCGTAGACATCGTCGGCGACCTCGCCGTATACGGAACCCCTTGGTACGTTTTCTGGACCATCATCCAGCGCGGCTCGTGGACGGTCTTTAAGCGCCTTCCACTCCTTTTTGCCGTAGCGCTGCCTATCGGTCTTGCCCAAAAGCAACCGGCACGCTGCTGCCTCGAGGCACTCGTGGCCTATTTTGCCTATTGCTTCTTTTTGAGCGAGATCATTAAGCTGAGCGGAGACAACCTTGGGCTTAAGTACCCATCATCTTTGACCCCCGCCAGCGGTATCACCGTCATCGACGGCATCAAGACGCTCGACACCGGCATTATCGGCCCGCTGGCGGTATCGGCAACCGTCGTCGCCATCCATGACCGCTTCTACGATGCCAAGGTTCCCGATTGGCTCGGCACCTTCTCGGGTTCCTCGCTGGTCTACCTCATCAGCTTTTTTGCCGTGTTTGCCCTTGCCGCCATCTCGGCCGCCATCGTGCCCTTCGCATACGCCGCGACCGAAACGCTGCGCCACGCACTTGCGGGCGTCGGCCCCTTCGGCGTGGGCATCTTTGTGTTTTTGGAGCGAGCACTCGAGCCCATGGGGCTGCACCACCTGCTCTATATGCCCATCTATTACGACAATCTGGTCATTCACGACGGTATTTACGCCACGTGGACCAACCTACTCCCCATTCTCTCCCATAGCACGCGCCCTTTAAATGAACTTGCGCCCTGGGCAGGTTTTACCGCCACCGGCTGGGGCAAGCTCTTTGGCCTTCCCGCCATCGCGGCAGCATTCTATTTCACCGCCAAACCCGAACGCCGCGCCAGCCTTAAGGTCATCCTTTTGCCCGCCATCGTCGCCTCGGTGGTCTGCGGTGTCACCGAGCCGCTCGAGTTTCTCTTTATGTTCACCTATCCTGGACTCTTTTTGCTCTACGCCGTCCTATCCTCCTGCCTTGCCATGACCATGAACTTCTTTGGCATCGTCGGCATCTTCTCGGGCGGTCTCATGGAAATGACGGCCTTCAACTTCATCCCACTCATGCGAATGCATGCCGGCTCCTACCTTTTGGCGCTCGGTATCGGTCTTGCCTTTAGCCTCATCTTTTTTGTTAGTTTTCGAGCACTCATCTTGGTCTATGACCTTAAGACGCCGGGCCGCGAGGATCATGTCTCCAATCGCGCGGCAATCGATCGTTTAACGGGAAGCGGCTTTGCCAAAGAGCAATCTCCCAATGGCGAGGTCAGTATTCAATCCGATCAAGATCACGTCCTCGCTGAGCGGGTAATTCAGCTTTTAGGTGGCGTTGGCAATATCGTGGGCGCAACCAACTGCGCCACGCGCCTGCGCGTCGAGGTCGCAGACCCTTCCATCGTTGCAGATAATGCGTCGTTTGTCGCGGTGGGCGCCAAGGGCCTCATCATTACGGGCAAGACCGCCCAGGTGATTATTGGCATCTCCGTTCCCCGCGTTAAAGAGCATTTTGACCAGATCATGGGCCTCGAGCCGGGATTTGTGTCCACCACCTCGGCCTCCCCTGCCGCCAGCGCAGCCCATAAGCGCGGCGATATCTGCTTCTTCGATATCGACGGAACACTCGCCTGGCAAGACCCTCGAGTGGCACAAGAGCTTCCCGAGAGCGAGCGAGACCTCTCCCCCTATCCCAATGAAGCGGTCTCGCAAGCCATCCGTGATTTTGTCGCCAAGGGCAATATGGCGTTTATCTGCACAGGGCGCACGCTGAGCTGCATCCATCCAAAGCTGCTCGAGCTGCCCTGGACCGGCATCGTCTGCCTCGCGGGTGGCTATGTCGAACTTGAGGGACACGTGATTCGCGATTTGGCGATGACGCCCGGCATGCTGCAGCGCCTTGCTCCCATTCTTGAGCAATCGGACGAAGTGATTCGTTTTGAGGGACTCAATGGCGTCGTTCGCATGAGTGCCGATGCGCCCGACGCCCCAGGATACGCCCGCACCGTGGGCGATGCAATTACGCAGCTGCAACATTACAGCGCCTACAAGATCTTAATGTCCACGTCGCTTGCCAACCGCATCGCTCAGGATCAAGCGTTTGAGCCGCTGCTCTGCTTTAACGAGCTCGAGCTCGAAGTGACCGAGATTTCGCCTCGCGAATGTACCAAGCGCGAGGGTATCCAGTCCGTACTCGACGCCCTCGATCCCCACCACGGAACCGTATACGGCATCGGCGACGCCAGCAATGACGTCTCGCTGATGAACGCCGTCGACGTTGGCATCGCCATGGGCAACGCACCGGACTTCCTCAAGGAAAAGGCCGACTATGTCACCGACAGCATCGACCACGACGGCGTCGTCACCGCGCTCGAACACTTTGGGCTTATCTAGCCAAGCCCCTACCGCACTTGCGGCCGCATGGACCAATCGTCTTCAACCGCCGCGCTCGACGCCCTAATGTGGCAATATGTTGTCTGCATAATGCAACGATGCAACCTATCAAAGAATGCGAGAACCCGTGTCCAGTCCGTTTACCAGCTTTTTAGCCCAGCACTTTGACCAGATTAACGACTATCTGGCCACGTTCTTTGACGGACAGGCGACTTCCGCCGATATCGAGCGTTACCTGTATACCCCGCTCTCGGCATTTACGGCAAACGCTGGCAAGCGCCACCGCCCGCTCATCTGCATGCTCGCCGCAACCGCAGTGGGCGGTAGCTTTGAGAGCGCCCGCAGCGCCGCGGCGGCCATCGAGCACTTTCAGTCGGGCGCACTCATCCACGACGACATCGCCGACAACGGGCAGATTCGTCGCGGCAAGCCCTGCATGCACCTTACCGAGGGCACGGGCCTTGCCATCAATTGTGGCGACCTGGCGCTCACCATGGTCACCAAGACGGTTCTCGACGATCCCACGCTCGAGTCCGACGTGAAGCTGCGTGTGCTCCACGAGCTTACCGAGATGATCGTCCGCACCATCGAGGGTCAAGCGCTTGACCTGGGTTGGGTCCGTGACGAGCGCTTTGATATCTCGGTTGATGACTACCTGGACATGGCGACGCACAAGACCGCGTATTACAGCGGAGCCACGCCGCTTGCCGCCGGAGCCATTATCGGCGGCGGCAGCGAAGAGCAGGTCGAGGCGCTACGCGCCTTTGGCCTGCACACCGGCCTTGCCTTTCAGATTCAGGACGACCTGCTCAACTTGGTCGGCACCAAAGAGGCCGCCAACAAGGACTTCCGCACCGACATCACCGAGGGCAAACGCACGCTCGTTGCCGTGCACGCCCTGTCTGATGAGCGCCATCACGACGAGGTCGAGGCAATCCTTTCCTCGGGCACCGAGGACCCCGCGCAGCTCGCGCGCGCCGTGGAGATCTTCCAGCAGACCGGCTCCATCGAATATGCTCACGCCTACGCACTGGACCTGACCGCAAAAGCCAAGGCTGCCATCGAGAACGTTGAGCTTGACCCGCACGCACGCGAACTGTTCCTCTCCATGGCAGATTTCTTTGTGGAGCGCCTCAACTAGCGGGGGTCACAAAACCTGTGGGCAGCGCGTTTGGGTACAAGTTGCTACACTGTTGAGTGCATGTTTATGCATTGTCTCGCGTTGTCTATCCGACACGCGCTCAAAATAGTACGAATCGTACGCCGAAAGGGGTTCGTTCATGGAACCTATTACCACGGGCATGCAGGGAGCAGCCGTCGAGGATGTTCAGTCCCGCCTTCTGCAGCTCGGTTACACCATCGATGCCGACGAGGTCGCCGACAAGCGCTTTGACACCACCACCGAGCAGGCCGTCAGCACCTTCAGGCTCGACAGCGGCCTTGCTGCCGGTCATGCCGTCGATATCCCCTGTTGGAGCGCCCTGGTCGACGCCTCGTATAAGCTGGGCGACCGCACGCTCTACCTTCGCATGCCCAATTTTCACGGCGCCGACGTCAAGGCCCTGCAGCGCGCTCTCAACGTTTTGGGCTTTGCCTGTGGCGAAGACGACGGCTACTTTGGTCCGCATACCGAGGCCGCCCTGCAGCAGTTCCAGGAAAATGTCGGCCTGTTTGCCGACGGCATGGCCTTCCAGGACACCTACGCCTACATCAACCGCCTGCACCATGTGTGGGAGGGCAAGCCCTCGGTCACCGAAGCCGAGTCTCGCATCGGTTTTGCGCGCGCCGCCAACGTGCTCGAGCGTTTCCAGATTGCCGTCATCGGCGAGGACCCTATCGCGCGCAGCGTAGCATCGCGCATGTGGAACATCGCCACGGCGACGACCGACAGCAGCGGCATGATGCTTTGCGATTCCGAGGTTCCGACCGATGTCGACCTGGTGCTCGAGATCGCAAGCGACGAGTTGCCTGCAGACGCCGCCCCGCGCGCCACGATCGCCCTCGCCGAGTGCCACAACCTGGCCCAGCGCATCCGTACCGCCAATGTCGCCGCACAGCAAAAGCCGGCACGAATTCGCATCGAGCTCACCGGCATGACGCGTTACAACGGCACCTTTACGGCCAGCGACGCGCAGACCCTCGCCGTACGCCTACTCGACGGCGTTTGCGATGCCCTCGCAGATTAGGTAAACTAGACGAGTTGCTTTTGGGCAACACCACACATTGGGACGTAGTTCAACGGTAGAACTCCGGTTTTTGGTGCCGGCTGTTGGGGGTTCGAATCCCTCCGTCCCAGCCATTAAAACTGAGCGCCCTAAGCCCATAACGGCCCAGGGCGCTTTCTTGTGGGCAAGCGGAGGAATTCGAACCCGCAAGGGTGCGGAGCTGAGGAAACGCGAAGCGTTTTCCAGCGCAGCACGCAAGGAGCGAAGCGACGCAGCGGGGCGCGGCCGCCGACCAGGCGGACGCGGAATCCCTCCGTCCCACACCAGCCAAGAGCCCCTCACGTCAAGCAAATCGAGCCAACGCCGCCAAGCGGAGGGATTCGAACCCGCAAGGGTGCGGAGCGATGCAGCGGGGCGCGGCCGCCGCAGGCAGACGCGGTGTCGGCACTTGGGGACGCTCCTAAGTGCCGGCATTATAGGAACGTCCCCAAGTGCCGGCTCGGGACTATTTTCGAGGACCCTCCGAAGGACTGTGGCCAAAAAACGGCAAATATGAGTACTGTCACCGTTGTAGCTACATTATTTTCGTTAATAAAAGAAGATCTTAATGAGATTTATTCGCATCAAGGTCTTCCTTTAATGAACACTTGAGGAGATACGGCAGCTTATCTGCTCGATCGACACGTCAAATCACCTTAAATGTGGTCAAAATTACTGCTACTAAAAGAGTATCAGTACTCATTTTTGTTTTTTTTTGGCCACGGCTCTTTATAGACACCCTGCACAGCGACGGTGGTAGATTTCGGAACGTGTCCGTCAGCCCCGTTCCGAAAAGCGAGCCGCATGCAACGGCCAAGCCACGACAGGCCCCGGGAGAGCGGGGACACCGGCTTAGGTTTATCGCGAGTTCCGCACGAACAGGAGGCCACTTAATGTGGCCTCCGTCGTGAGCAGGACTGTAGAGCAGGAAACCTAAGCCGGTGTCCCCGCTCTCCCGGGGCCGGCGGAATTTAGTTGTTCAGCATGCGGTCGAAGCTTCCCGAGTCGCCATCCCGATAGTCGGCGGTCATCAGAATCTCCTGCGGAATGCGCCCGCCCTCGCGCAGCACATTGCGGAACTGCACGCGCGTGACCATGGGCAGATCCTTGATCGTCGCCGCCAAGTTCTGCGGCACGCCCTGGTTGGCAGCCGCGGGCTCGCACTCGCCGCCGGCCTTCACGCGACGCTTATGCTCGGCGAGCATGGCGCGGTACATGCCGGCATGCAGGCGAATCTCAACCACATTGGCATTGCGAGCCTGCTCGACGATGCGCGCGCCCTCGCGGTCGATATCGCCCACGTAGTAGACGTAGTTAAAGCGATAGCCGATCTCAGCCAGATAATCGTCCAGGGCATGCGAGACGCTCGCCTTGCATCCGCCGCCAAAAATCACGCCGCCCACCTTGATGCCAAAGAGCTTAGCGTGCTTGCGGCCGCGCAGGAGCTTGACGATCTCGTCATAGGTGTCCAGGTTCTCGACCATAATGAACGGCTTATCGGCGCCCAGCGTAAAGAAACCCGTAAAGTGCACGGGGCGGTTGGGGGCGACCTTAATCGCCTGCATGCTGATGCCCTTTTCGGTCATACGCCGAATTAGACGCTCGCCGTGCTTGCCGTCAAAAGCCTTCTCGTCGTTAAAAATCTGGTAGGCACGCTGGCGGCGCGAGGCAACCGGCGTATCGGCACCTCGGTTTTGCTCGATCCAAGCCTGGATGATTGCGATTTCCTCGGCAATCTTGCGGTTGGACATCTCGTTGTGCTGAGTGCGCTGCGGAGCCTTTTTGCCGTCCTTGCCCTCGACCTTTACGATCTGTGTCTGCTGCTCCTTGATCTTAGAGAGCGCCGTAGGCGTAGGGACAACTTTGAGCAGCTGCCTGCCTAAAACGCGGGCAAGGGCAAACGCCGATACCTCGCCGTGGACGGCCGACTCGGGCTGCTGGGCAGCAGCATCTGCTGCGGCAGACTCCGGCTTCTTCTGAGACCTGCGCTTAGAATCGCCTTGGGAATTGCGCTCGCGCTTCGGCATAGACGCCTGCTTCTGCGGACGATCGGACTTGCTCTCCTTCGCCGGCTGGCGCTTAGGCTGCCCCGAAGAAACCTCGGCCTTCGCATCCTCGTCCTGCGGCGTGGTCTTCTCGGCTGCAGTCTCGGCATGGGAACTGCGACCCCCGCGATGGCGACGGCGGCGAGGCCTGCTCGACGCGCCCTGCTCCGTCTGCCCATCAGTAGGCTGCTCGCCCTTGGCCTCGGCAGCAACCTCAAGCTGCGGCTCAACAGGCTTCTGCTCGCGAGCCGCCGGCTCAACGGTTTTCTCGGTTTGTTCGGCCTTCTCGGCCTGAGCGGTCGGAGCCGGCTCGCCCTTCTCCTGACGCCTTACGGGATACGCGCGCCTCGCAAAACCACGTCCGGGACGACATGAGCCCGGGGCCTTCTTGGCAGACTCCTCAACATCGTCTGCGGCCTCGGAAAGCTCTTCAACCTCATGCGCGACATCCTGCTGCGCAGCCTTAAAGTGGGCACCACGGCGACGCTGGGGCTCCTGGGCCTCCACGGGCTTTTGCTCCTTCGCGGGCCTCTGCGACTCGGCAGCAACCTCGTTCTCAACAGCCTCGGCATCCGTCTCACCCTTTTGAGCAACGGCGCGACGGAAGCGCTCCTGCTGGGCGCGACGCTGCGCATCGCGCTTGCCACCCCCGCCAAAACCGCCGCGCCCTGCCTTGGCCGTAAAGGCACGCACGACGTTCTCATCGAGCAACTCATCGGTATCAACATGCTCACGCGGAGCAACTTCTTCCACAGCAGGCACGTCAGCGGAATCCTCGACGACAAAATCTTCGACGGACTCGGCAGGCTGCTCCTGGGCATCGCGGATCTCGACATTGATGGTATAGAACGCCGGGCGCCCGTTAATGCCGCTGCCCTCGATCTTGGTCACGATATTTGCCGCGATAAGCTCATCGCGCATCGCCTTGGTATCGCATTCCTTATCGACGGAGCGGAAAATCTGCGCCAGCGCGCTCGACTTAATCTTGAGCGCCTTGCGGCAGAGCAGGTCGTAGGCAACCAGCTTGGCGCGCTCGGCAGAAAGCGACGTCTGGCTGCTCAGACGCTCAGCCAGAGCATCGACATTGTTTTGATTATCGGAATATACCGTCTTGGCCACGGGGCCCCTTTCATATGCACACATATACGTCCATATGGTACAACGCACGAGCCTATCCACGCAAAACATCTGCGAGAACGCCCTTGCACCACCTGTTATCACAAGAAAAAAGACCGGGTCCGCTTGATTGCGGACCCGGTCTTTCCGAGTCAAATAGATGGGAGATTCAACCCGTCCGACCGACTAGGCCTTAGCGGCCTCGGCGTCGGCAGGAGCCTCAGCGGCAGCGGCGCGACCGTACTCGGCCTTGCCCATCTCGGACCACTCGGGCTCCTCGTCGGGCATGGAGCCGGCCTCCTTGCCGAAGAACTCCTTGAGACAGTTGACGGCAACGATGAGGCCCAGGACCATCAGCAGGACGGCGAAAACGAGCTGCAGGCCCTTGGTGGCGGCGACGGAGACGGCGGCCGTGGTGGCGGTAGCCGGGATGGTGCCGAAGAAGCCGTAAGCCTGGACAGCGGTCATGCAGCCCATGGCGCTCTGGACCAGCGAGGTGAAGGTGCAGCAGAGCAGGAAGGCGACGGGCACGTAGAGCATCCAGCCCTTGCGGCCGGTGCACTTGCAGAACACGGCGAGGGTGATCATGGTCATGCCGCCGAGCAGCTGGTTGGAAGCACCAAAGAGCGGCCAGATGTTGGCATAGCCGCCAAAGGCGAGGGCGAGACCGGGAAGCAGGGTGACGACCGTGGCGAACCAGGGGTTGCCGAGAACCTTCATGTAGCCGGCCTTGGACTCGATGGCCAGGGCGTCGTTGGTCTGGGCAAAGAACTCGGAGAACGAGGTGCGGGCGATGCGGGCGACGGCATCGAGCGAGGTCAGGGCCAGAGCGGAGACGTTCATGGTCATGAAGACGGTAGCGAGCGTGCCGTCAACACCGAAGGCCTGCATACCGCGGGAGATACCAGCGGCGAAGATCTGGAACGGGGTGGAAGCGACGCCGGCGTTGAGGGCACCAGTGCCGGCGGTGTTCATATCGGAGAACATGATGCCGGCGACGATGATGGCAAGGATGCCGACGAAGGACTCGACGATCATGGCGCCATAACCGACCTTGACGGCGTCCTGCTCCTTCTCGACCTGCTTGGAGGAGGTACCAGAAGAAACGAGGCTGTGGAAGCCGGAGAGGGCACCGCAGGCAACGGAAACAAACAGGACCGGGAACATCATGCCAGAAGCGCTGGAGAAGCCGGTAAAGGCCGGAGCGGTGATGGTGGCCTGGCCGTTAACACCCAGGACGACGATACCGAGGACAGCGCAGGCGATCATGACGATCATCATGATGGAAGTGAGGTAGTCGCGAGGGGTCTTGAGCATCTGGATGGGCATGGCGCCAGCAAAGACCAGGTAGACCATGACAACGGCGAACCACTGGAACTTGTCCAGGTAGACCGGGAACTGCATGCCGACGGCAAACATGAGAACCATGAGGACCACGCCGGTGACGAACTCGGTAGCACCGGTGAGGTTGAACTTCTTCTGGGCCCAACCAAAGGCGATAGCGACGAAGGTGAACAGGATGGAGATGGTACCAGCGCAGCCGGCGGCATAGGACTTGGTGAAGTCGATGGCACCGGTAGCAGCACCAGAAGCGTCAACGGCCAGGGTGAACATGAACGTCTTGCAGACCATGTCGGTGAAGGCAGCGATGACGATGATGCAGAACAGCCAGCAGAACAGCAGGAACAGGCGACGGCCGGTCTTGCCGATGTACTTCTCGATGAGCTGAGCGAGCGACTTGCCGTTGTTCTTCATCGAAGCGTACAGAGCACCAAAGTCGTGGACGGCGCCAAAGAAGATGCCGCCGACGAGGACCCAGAGCACGACGGGCAGCCAGCCAAAGGCCATGGCGACGATCGTACCCGTGACAGGGCCAGCACCGCAGATCGAGCTGAACTGGTGCGAGAACGCGGTAAAGGCGGAGACGGGCGAGAAGCTCTTGCCGTCCTTCATGCGCTTGGCCGGCGTGAGGGCCTCTTTGTCAACGCCCCACTTGTTGGCCAGCCAGCGGCCGTAGCCCAGATAGCCGCAGGCGAGCACCGCCGCGGCCACAACCATGAGCAAAACTCCGTTCATTACATTTCCTCCTCTAAAAAGAACTTCCTAGACATAAAAAATGAGGGCCGTCGGTTGCGCTCGACGGCCCTCATCTTCATCAGCCGCCCGTTATCGTACGGGCTAGCTGTATGTGCTAACCCGCATCAGATAATTACTACGCTGATAATGTTTAGCTGATGCGTGAACATGTCTAAGAAATCCTCTTCAATCATGATGTGAACGATCCGTGCGTGTTCACATCCCCAGTGGTTGAAAAGGAGTATGAAACTTTAGTTACCTAAAGTCAACGCAAATATGTAATGAATTTTCAACTTTTTTTGAATTTCTCGGTATAAAACGCCACTGACCTCTGACTTTATCCGACAAAAGTTTTTGCATGAGAGATGTCCCTCGGGAGCGGGCGGGCGTATACAAGGTTTCCTGCTCTACAGTCCTGCTCGCACGGAGAGCACATTAAGTGCTCTCCGGCTCGTGCGGAACTCGCGATAAACCTTGTATACGCCCGCCCGCTCCCGAGGGGCTCCCATCCCAAATGCAGAGCGAAAGCTCCGCACACCAACTTTTTCTTTCAGCTAAAGCACGCCGGAAATTCGACGCGGGCTAACTATCCTTGCCGGACGTTGTCGACGCCGATCCAGCCCAAAAGCTATATCGATACAGAAAGGTCCCCGACCGGAGGGGCCGGATATAAGGTTTATCGCGAGTTCCGCACGCAAAGAAGGCCACTTAATGTGGCCTTCGTCTTGCGCAGGACTGTAGAGCAGGAAACCTTATATCCGGCCCCTCCGGTCGGGGACCGCACCCGTATGACTACAGCGTCATGTTCGGATCGGCATCGACGTCGAACGGCGAGATTTCGCCTCGGTCGAATTTACGGCGGGCAACCTCTGCGATCATGGCGGCGTTGTCGGTGCACGCCGAAAGCGGTGGCACCGTTACGCGGATCCCCTGACGCCCAAGCTTCTTGATCATCATCTCGCGCAGATGCGGATTAGCCGAGACGCCGCCGCCGATGCAGTATTCCTTGCATCCGGTGGCATGCAGGGCGTTTTTGGCCTTCTTGTACTGAACGTCAAAGACGGCTGCCTCAAACGAAGCCGCCAGATCGGGCAGGTGAATCGTGCGCCCGGCCTTGGTCTCCTGCTCGATGTAGAGCGTCACGGCCGTTTTAAGACCCGAAAGCGAGAAACGATAGTCTCCCCTGCTGTTAAGCGCGCGAGGAAAATCGATCGCGCGGGGGTTGCCCGTCTCGGCCAGCTTGGAGATGATGGGGCCACCGGGATAGCCCAGACCCAACGCCTTGGCTACCTTGTCGAAGGCCTCGCCCACAGCATCGTCGAGTGTCTCACCAAGTACCTCGTAGTCGCCCCATGCCTTCACGTGCACGAGCATGGTATGACCGCCCGAGACGAGCGTGAAGATAAACGGCGGCCTGAGATCGGGCTGCGCCAACAGGTTGGCAAACAGGTGGCCCTCCAGATGATTGACGCACACGAGCGGCTTGCCGGCAGCATACGCAAAGCCCTTGGCAAAGGCGACGCCCACCACCAGGGCGCCAACCAGGCCCGGACCCTGTGTCACGCCCACGGCGGCAAGCTCACTTGGTGTAATGGCTCCGCCCGTAAGGCCCAGCGACGCTGCGGCGTCCTCGAGTGCCGCATCCACGACACTCACAATCACCTCGACGTGTTTGCGCGAGGCGATCTCGGGCACCACGCCGCCAAAGCGGGCGTGAAAATCAATCTGTGTCGACACCTGGTTGGCCAGCATATTGCCATCTGCATCGATAATCGCCACCGCCGTCTCGTCGCAGGAGCTCTCGATAGCGAGCACTAGGCGGCGATGCTCAATCTCGACACGTTCCTCGGCAGAGCGCTTGGGCGCAGACAGGGGCCATGCGCGTTGCTCGGCTGCCGTCGGCTCGGGCGAGGCGTTATCGACCGGAAGCACGAGGGGAAGTGGGGCCGTCATGACGATGGCGTCCTTGCCGGCACCGTAATAGCCACGACGACGGCCAGCCTCGGTAAAGCCCAGAGCGTTATAAAGCGCGATCGCTCCCTCGTTACCGTCCTCGACCTCGAGCGAAGCCGTAGTGCAGCCGAGCATCTGGGCATCATAGCTCACGTGCGACAGCAGCTTGCGGGCAATGCCCTCACGGCGATGTGCCGGGTCGACGGCGACATCCAGAATCTGCACATCACCGTCCACGACCATACCGCCGGCAAGGCCCAGCAGCTTGCCGTCGTCGTGTGCCACCCACCAACTACGCGGCGCAGCGACGTCCTCGCCCAGTTCGGACAGGAACATGCCCGGCGTCCACGCCTCGTGTCCGGCACCTTCAAAGCAGGCGGCCTCCAGCGCGCTCGCGCCCTCGGCATCCGCCGCGCCCATGGGACGGAACTGCAGATGACGACCGGCGAGCTCATCGGCAACGCCCGTAATTTCGCTCTGTGCACTCTCAGCAAGACCAAGACGCTTGCGCTCGTTTTCCTCGGCATCCGAAAGGCGCGTGTAAATCGGCAGGACGCGAGCCGGATCGCCGTCACCCGCAGCGTGCGCGAGCAGCAAGCCCTCGCCCGAAGGCCACCACAGGTCGCGCTCCACGCAGCGGGCGGTCTCGTCCTCACCCAGCAGCTTGCCATAGCGCACGAGACCGTCACCGGTCAGCTGAACCTGGTCCCAGTCCGCTGCTCGGCGCCACTCATCGAGCGCCACGGCGGCCTTGACCACGTGTTCGCGCTCAAATTGACGCTCGGGGCCCTCATCGACCAGCATATACAGCGCCGGATATACCTCACCGCGCATAGCATCGGCCAAGATACCAAGCTTGCCGCGCACGCCAGCCTTCCACGCCGTCCAAGCGCAAGCGTCGAGCGTCGACACGCCCAGCAGCGGAGCATTGGCACCGCGCGCGAGGCCCTTGGCAGTGGAGATGCCGATGCGCACACCCGTAAACGACCCCGGGCCGCGGCCGACCACGTAGCAACCAACATCGCTGCGATCCAGACCGGCTTGAGCCAGCATGCCATCAACGGTATTCACGAGCTCAACGTTGGCGTGACGGCGACACATGTGGTCGCCACTCACGAGCTTCGTCTCGCCCGTCTGCCCATCAATCCAGCTTGCCGCGCAGGCAAGCATGTCGGTCGAGGTATCGAGCGCCACCACCAGCGCGTTGTCGTTATGCAAGCTCATCTTGTACAGCCTTATCAATCAAATGGGAAAGCTCCATTGCGCGGTCACCGTGCGCCTCGAGCGTTATCGTTCGCACATCACTGTCGCCCTCATCACGCTTGAGCGTCACCGAAAGATACTCATCCGTCAGCTCGTCTTGGAATTGTTCGCCCCATTCCAGCAGGCAAGCACCCTCATAGCCCAGCACATCGAAAATGCCCGTATCCTCGAGCTCGTAGGCATGCTCCAGGCGGTATAGATCAAAGTGAAACAGCGGAATACGACCTTGATCGTGGACGGCCATGAGCGCAAACGTAGGGCTCGTAACCATATGCCCATCGCCCAGCCCGCGCGAGACGCCCTTGGTAAAGTGAGTTTTGCCCACTCCCAGGCCACCGGTCAGGATGAGCACATCGCCGTCCTCAAGGCACGGTGCAATTAGCTCGCCAAAGTACTCCGTATCGGCAGCGCAAGTCGTTTTGTAAGTACCTACCCCCAGGCGCTCCAGGGACATATATGCTCCTTATTATTCCGAGGCGTCCTCTGGTGCGGGATGTCGCTCCAGATAGTCGCCCAGCATCTTAAAGTCTTCCTCCAGTAGCTCCTGCCACGCCGGATTGCGTAGCGCTGCTGCCGGATGGAAAGTGGGCATTACTACAAAATGCCCCATCTGGTGGAACCTGCCGCGCAGCTTAGTAATGCCAATCTCGGTCTTAAGCACAAAGTGCGTCGCGGGGTTGCCGAGCGTCACAATAATATCGGGCCAGATGCTTCGAATCTGCTCACGCAAAAACGGCGAGCAAGCCAGCACTTCCTCGGGACGCGGATTGCGGTTTCCCGGCGGGCGGCACTTAAGCACGTTGGCAATGTAGAGGTCTTCGCGTTTGAGCCCCGCCAGCGACAAAATGCCGTTGAGGTCCTCGCCTGCCGCCCCCACAAAGGGCTCGCCCTGCAAATCCTCATTGCGGCCCGGCGCCTCGCCAATAAACATCACGCGAGCGTGGGGGTTTCCCACGCCAAACACGATGTTATGGCGCGACTGGTAAAGCTGGCAAAGGTGACAATCGCCCAGAACGGCCTCGATCTCCTCGAGTGCGACCTCACGCGGCGCCTGATGGCTATGGCCGGGGATGTGCATGACGCCCATAGCGACTCCTACACGTAGACTTTGTCGAGACGCATACCAAAGCCGCAAGCGACCTCGTAGTTAATCGTGCCGCGTAGGCGCGCCATCTCGTCCATGGTAATCTCGGCATCTCCATCGCGGCCGACAATGATCATCTCGTCACCATACTCGGCCTCGGGAATCTCATGCGCCGGGTTGGACTGAATGGCGACCATAAACTGGTCCATGCAGATATTGCCCACCTGACGCACACGCTCGCCGCGATACAGCACGTCCATACGATTGGAAAGCGTACGCGAAAGGCCATCGGCATAACCGATCGGAAGGGTGCAGATCTGAACGCGCGTGCGCGGTACGCGGTAGGTAAAGCCGTAGCCCACGCCCTCGCCCATCGCAGGATGCGCCACGCGCGTCACACGCGCGTGGACGCTCATGACGGGATCAAGCTGCATCACGCGACCACTCAGCTCACATGGCTGCAGACCATACAAACCGATGCCGGCACGAATCATGTCAAAGTGCATTGAAGAATCGAGCATCGAGGACGGCGTATTGGCACAATGCACGATACCGCATTCAAAACCTGCGTCCTTAATGGCCTGAACGGCCTCGGTAAAACGCTGGCACTGCAGCTTGTAGTCCCAACCCGAAGGTTCATCGGCCGTGGCGAAGTGCGTAAATACGCCGTCGCACTGAATACCGCGATGGAAATTAATACCGCGGACAAAGTCGAGCACCTGCGTGTAATGTACGCCAATGCGGTTCATGCCCGTCTCGATGGCGAGATGATACTTGCCCACCTTGCCCGCCGCGACGGCACATTCGCCATACGCAAGAGCAAAGTCAGACGTATAGACCGAGGGCATGATATCAAACTCGAGCAACGTCGGAATGGCCTCGATAGGCGGCTCGCTTAGGATGAGGATGGGTTTCGTAATCCCGCCCTGTCGGAGCTCAACGCCCTCGTTAACCGTCGCCACGGCAAACATGTCGGCACCGGCCGAATACATGATCTTGGCGCACTCAACAGCTCCATGACCATAAGCATCGGCCTTGACCACGCAGCACAGGCGCTGACTCGGATTCAACAAGTTCTTATAGGCCCTCGTGTTGCGACGGAGCGCCCCGCGGTCGATCTCGACCCAGGACCAGCGCGTCAAATCGGCTTTATTCATGATTAGTCATCCGACCCTTCGTCCATGATTCCCAGATCTTCGAGCGCATCCTTTGCCGCCAGCTCCATGGCAGGACCGATCAAGTCGATAAGATCGGTTGCGATAACGCTCTTCTCACCATACTCCGTCGCCGCGGCAAAACCGGCGTAGCTGTGAAGTGCGACGGCGTACGAATACAGCAACTCCCAACGATCCATCTCGTCGCGCATGGTGGCAAGCGTGCCGGCCAAAATACCCGCGAGAACATCACCCGAACCGGCAGTTGCCAGAGAAGCCGGACCCGAGAGTGGCAGCAGCACGCGCTCAACGCCACAGATAGCCGTCGTCGGCCCCTTGGCTATGACCACCAGATTGTCGGAGCCTGCAGCCCAGACAACCTTCTGCGCGGCCGCAATCGCGGTACCAAGGTCGTTCACCTCGTCACCGGCAACCAGGCGCGAAAGCTCACGATAATGCGGCGTCATAACCAACGGCTGCTCGCGACGATACATCTCGGGGTTACTATCAATACCGTCAATGGCAATCTTAGCAAGGCAGTTGAGTGCATCGGCGTCCAAAATTAGCGGTACCTCAAGCTCGAGCAAGCCCGAAACCACCTGCATAGCGCCAGCAGACGTCGTCATACCGGGACCGCACAGCACGCAGCTGTACTTCTTTGCGATCTCACACACCGTCATGCGCGCAGCGGCGCCAAAGGAGCCGCGCGAATCAGACGGAATAGCAAAGACGGGAATCGAAGGAAGTGCCATGCGAATGAGATTGGCACAGGCGTCAGGAGCCGCGACTGCCACGTAACCAGCACCCGCGCGAGCTGCAGACTTGGCCGCCATAATGGCAGCACCAGGATATTGCGCCGATCCGGCGACAATAAGCACAGAGCCACGGGAATACTTATCGATATTCGATGGTAGCGGAGCAAAGTAATCAACTAAGTCACCGGGCTCGACAATCTCGGCGGCGTGGTCAACATCATCGATGACTTCGTCAAGACGGTCGTAAAGATTGCCGCAGATCAAATCGCCAGCATACTCAGGGCCATCAGCGCTATACAGACCAATCTTGGGCGCAATCATCGTCACCGTGCGCTCGGCACGAATGCAGTCGTCATCAACAACGCCCGTCTCGGCATTCAGGCCCGAGGGGACATCAATGGATAAGACACAATCGGCGCATTCATTGACCGTAGGAATCCAAATGGAGAACGGCGCACGCAGATTCCCGTGGAAACCGGTACCAAAAATGGCATCGACAACAACATCCGCCTTATCGATCAAAACCTCGAGTTCGTCACGCGAGGGACCGACGCAAACGTGCACATCGCGACCGGCAGTTCGACGAGCAACATGACGTGCCAGAGTAGCAGGAATCTCATCCGGCTCAACCGGAGAAACGATATCCACGTCCACACCCTTGTGGCTCAAGATATCGGCGGCAACCCAACCGTCGCCGCCATTATTACCAAAACCGACCAGAACGAGAACCCGATCGGGATTGAGCTTCAAGACCTCGTTGGCGGCAAACTCACCCGCTAGCTCCATAAGCTCGGCCTTCGAAGTCCCTTCGCGTTCGATGATATCCTCGAGACGAACGACTTCTTCGGTACTCAAAACCGGTTTCATCTATGCTCCTAGCGTATCTTGCGAAGCATCGCCCAAGTGCTCCGTCAATGCTGAATTCTGCAGCTGCTCAAGCTCATCTAAAACAGAGCGAGCCTCTTTAAATGTCTGCGCAACGCGTTTCTTGTTGCTCACCTTTTCTTCCTTAGGCTTAGGTCGAGCATCCTCGGTGATTGCAATGGCATTAGCGACAGCCAAGTCACCCGTAAGGGTAATAGAAAGAGCGACCTCGACAACACCCAAATCCTGGGCGATTTCGAGAGCACGACCAGAAAGCAGAGCCTTCGGTTTGCCGAGTTTATCACGCGTTACCGAAACATCCTTGCGACCCACGCCTTGACTAAAACCCGTGCCAAGAGCTTTAAGCACCGCCTCACGCGAAGCAAAGCGGCTCGCATAGTGAGCAGCGGGACGCGATGATGCATCGCAATACGCACGTTCTTCTTCGGTAAACACACGCCGAGCAAACGACGGCGTCTTTTCAAGAATTGATTTCATGCGGGAAATCTCGACGATATCAACGCCGATACCAGCTTCAGCCATGTTCACCTCCATATCGCACAGACTAAGTTATTGTAGCCCGTTCACAGAAGATGCGACAAACGAGGGTTATAAAACACAGCTACTATGTGAGACAAAAGCCCGTAAACGCAAAAAAGGGGGAGGCCGCGAGGCCTCCCC
>NZ_QSPG01000022.1:0-32308 GCF_003436395.1 Collinsella sp. TM06-3
ATGGCCGATGAGGGACCGTAGGTCGAGATAGGGCTGCGAGGTCGGCTCGCGCAGCGTGAAGTCGATGTATCGCGCATAGTATGCCCATTGCTGCTCGAGGCTGGGGTAGAGGTGGTAGAAGCCGTCGAAAAGGCTCTTGAAGCCAAAGGCTTGCTGCCAGTCCGCCATTCCTGCGCGCGCCATGCCCGCACGGTTGTAATGGTTGAACCCGGCGGCGCTCGACATGCCCGAGCCGATGCCGACGATGATGGCGTCGGCATCATCGATAAGGCTTCGAAGCCTACGCGCTTCTCTTTCTAGGGGTGGCATCGGGCGATCTCCTCGAAAGCCGGGGCCATATCGCCGTCAACGAGAATCGTCTCGCACGAAGCGTCGGGCGCCATGGCCTGGCCGTAGTTGAACACGATGTAGGTGGCGTGCTCGCAGGCGTTCGCGATCTGGGCGAGCATGCGCTTTATGACGCCGTTGTGCAGTCCCACGCCAAGTTCGAGGATGGCGACCCTGCCGTTGCGATGGGCTTGCACAAGACGCGCGAGCTCGTCGAGCTGGGCCATGGCGAGGGCGTCTGGATGGGCGAGGCACCGCTCGTCAACCGACGTGCGCGTGCTCCCCTCAGTCTCGAGCACGCGCTCCTCGTCGAACCCGGCGCGCGCGAAGTGCCCGTCGATGTTGCATGTGACCACGAAGGTGTCGGCGTGCTCCGTAAGACGCCGCAGCCCGTTCATGAGCGAGCCGGGCTCATATTCGAGATACTCCTTTTGATGGAACCGCTCGGCCCATCGGCGTCGCACGCTGGCATCCGGGGAAGCGAGCCCCTGCAGTATGCAGCCGATGCCGTCTGCCTGGGCGAGGTCCCCGTACGCCTCTTGGAAATGAGCATCGGCGCAGAAAAGGTTGAGCCCCTCCGCCATGTCGAGTCCGTTGCTAGCGCCGATGATGACAAGATCCGCTTCGGCTAGCGCCCTGCCTATGCGAACTGCTTTCGCCGTCTCCATGCGCTACCTCCCCAGCGTCTTGCGCACGTCGGCGAGCACGTCGGCGATGTCGGCGCGAACGGCGAGCCCCCGATCCTCGATCGCGCGGGGGAGAAACTGCGTCTTGTTGTTTACGGCGATGTAGCTGGCCTGCGGTAACTGCGCCGTGAGGGCCCAGAACGGCTCCTGGATAAACGCGGGCGTCATGCGGCCCACACCCAGCTCGAGGAAGAGGATCCTCTGCCGTGCGTGCGCGTCGAGCCAGTCGGACACCTTGCGGTACTGCTCCTCGTAGAGTTCGCCCTGCAGGAAGTTGCCGTAGCCGCGAACCCAGGGGAACGCCTCTGCTCCGCAGTGCGGGCAGCGCGGCACGAGCTCTGTCGGAACCTCCAGACCGTCTCCCATGGCCTCTACCATGTGGGAGACCGGCTCGACCGCGTTCCACACCTCGTCGGTGCAACAGTGGGAGCACTGAAAGAAGCGGTGGTCGCCTTGGATCTCTGCCACTTTCTCCCAGGGATAGAGCTTCACAAACTGCGTGTCCTGGTTGGTGGTGAGCACGAAGAAATCCTTCTCGGCGAGAATGGCGTCGAGGTCCTTGTAGGGCTTGCGCAGCGGGGCGTTGAGCGTGGTGTCGAGGAAGGTGGCGAGGTATCCCCAGCGCGCCTCGGCGGTGGGCCAGCGGTAGAACGACCCCTCGAAAGCGCCCTTGAAACCGTAGCGCTCGGCGAATTTGCCGAAATGCCTGCGATAGGTTGCGTTGTCCTCGTAATAGAAGTCGCCGCCGCCCGCCGCGGAGAGCCCGGAGGCCCCACCCACCAGCACGCAATCGGCTTCCTCGATCATGCGGGCGAAGTCCCTGATTTGCTGGTCGTAGGGCTCGGGCTCGCGGTCACTCAGCTCATAGGGCGTGCCGCCGCTGCGGTAGGCGGCCTGAAGGGAAAACGATTGGTTGGTGAGCTCGATAACGAGCTGCTCGTACAGGGTCACTGGATACCTTCTTTCAGCTATTATAAACAGGTGTCTATAAAAAGTATCCATGTCGATTTGCTTAAGAGCAATGAACAGCTTCGGCCTGCTGTCGATAAACGAGCGTTTGCCGGGCATTGTCGAGCGTTGCAATTGGAGGGGTAATGGAAGCGGGGAAGATCGATCGTCGCCGACGCTATACACTCTCGGTCATACGGGAGGCGTTCTTCGCGCTGCTGGCCGAGGTCGGCTTCGCGAAGATGACGGTAGCGGATATCTGCCGCCGCGCCGATATCAACCGCGGCACGTTCTATCTGCACTACGAGGACAAGTTCGCCCTGCTCGACGCGCTTATCGACGAGGCCCTGACGGCGGTGCCGCCGCTCGAGGGAACGGAGGCGGGTGCCCTCTGCCAGCGCCCGCCGGCAAACGATGACTATTATCTGCTCTACTCGGATGACGACGCGTACGCCCGGGTGGCACAGCGCGTCGTCGAGCGCGGCGCCGAGCAGATGGTTCCCTCGATCATGGAGGAGACTGGGCTTTCGCGCGAGGACGCCTATCTGCTCTTCGTCCACAACGTCCAGGGAAATCTCGCGGTCAACCGCCTGCTCGGTTGGAGGCGAGGGCCCGAGTTTGCCCACGCTCAGGAGCTGCTCAGCGCCTATTCCGAAGGGGGCATGCGGGCGGTATCGGCTCGTCACGATCCCCTGTAGTTGATTTTGACCGCAGGCCATTTCAGGCAGGCGACGTTGCTATGGCCCCTCTTTGGTTTTCGATGTTGTATGAGGCAATCGCAATCGTTTTGAGCTTCTCTAGGGAACTTGAACAAGAGATATGGTCTGCTGGCGATTGATTAACTCCATTCGTTTTGGTTACAAAAAACATGCCGCGCGCCTGCAGCATGAAGGAGAGGGAATCCTATGAATATCGTTGTATTGAGCGGCAGCCCGCGTAAGGGCGCCAATACCGATACCATGGTCGAGGTGTTTGCCGAGACCGCGCGTGAGGGCGGTAATACGGTTGAGGTCGTTCGCGTTGCCAGCAAGAAGATCACCGGCTGCTTGGGATGCCAGTACTGCTTCGCCCATGGGGGCGTCTGCGTGCAGAAGGATGACATGGCCAACGTGATCGAGTCGCTGAAAGATGCAGATATGGTCGTCTTTGCTTCGCCTATCTACTGGTTCGATATCACCGCGCAGGAAAAGGCCGCCATCGACCGTCTGTACGCTTTCGGTGCCACGGGATTCCCGTTCACCAAGACGGCCCTTCTGCTCGATAGCCACAGCCAGGGCGTCTATGACGCGGCGATCGCCATGTACAAGTCAACCTGCGCGTACTGCAAGTGGGAGGACCAGGGCATTGTCACCATCAGCGGTATGACCGAGCGCGACAGCATGGTATCGTCGCCCAAGCTGGAAAAGGTGCGAGAGCTCGCTCGCAAGCTCGCCTAAGGACAAGAAGAACGCATGGCAATCAGCGTTGGTGGAAATGCTTGCTATCCTTACCAAGAGATAGGGGTGTATTCCCTCAAGTGCCGTATAGAACAATTTTTAAACGCAGAAAAATAACTGAAAACAAATTAATCCGCGTTAAAATATTGTCAAACAGAAGTTCATGAGGGAAGGTTGCGTATGCGTCGCAAGGCAGACGAGCTCCTTAGGGAATGGCGAGACAGGGCTGATAGAAAACCTTTGCTGGTCAAAGGCGTGCGCCAGTGTGGCAAGACCTATCTGCTCAGAACGTACGCCCAGGATCTTTTCGAATCGGTTGTCTACGTTAATCTTGAGAACGACCGGTCGGCGCGAGCGGATTTTTCGGGCGGTCTTGACCCTCATTCGATTGTGCGCGCGATCGAGGCTCGTACGGGACAGCGTATCGTGCCTGGCAAAACCTTACTGTTCATTGACGAGATCCAGGCATGCGAGGAAGCGCTCACTTCCCTTAAATACTTTTGCGAAGATGCTCCCGAGTATTACGTTGCGGCTGCTGGGTCGCTTCTTGGGGTTGCCATTAACCATCAGTCGTATTCGTTCCCCGTCGGAAAGACCGACTTGATCGAGATGACTCCACTCGATTTCGAGGAGTTTCTCTGGGCGATGGGGAACGATCAGCTGGTCGACGAGATACGCTCGTCATTCGAGTTAATGGGTCCTCTTGCGCCAAGCCTTCATGATAAGGCGCTTGGGCTCTATCGGCAGTATCTTGTTGTTGGCGGAATGCCCGAGGCGGTCCAAACGTACATCGATGATCAGTCAATCATTGATGTGGCCGAAAAGCATCGGATTATTCTCGACGGATACTCCGCCGACACTAATAAATATGCTGATGAGCGCTTGAGCGCAAAGACGCGTGCGTGCTTCGATTCCATTCCACAGCAGCTTGCCAAAGAGAATCGTAAATTTCAATACAAGGTAGTGCGAGCGGGGGGCAATGCGTCTCTCTTTGGAGATGCTCTCGACTGGCTTGTATTGTCGGGTACGGTGGCGCGCTGCAGCCTAGTCGGGCAGATCGAAAGCCCTTTAGAGGCCTTCGTTAACCCTTCTGCTTTTAAAATCTATCAGGCGGATACAGGGCTGCTCGTCTCCAAGGCCGGTGCTCAACGCGCCGATATTCTTGCCGGCATCGGCGGCACATTCATGGGTGCACTTACCGAAAACTACGTCGCCCAACAGCTTTCAGCCATGGGCTATCCGCTGCATTATTGGGCGCGAGATAATCGTGCGGAAATCGACTTTGTAGTAGAGAAGCAGGGATGCTTGTCTGCGATTGAAGTCAAGGCGGGAGAGAACACAAGATCTCGAAGCCTGTCCTCACTTAAAAAGACCCATCCGGGCGTACGCCTTATCAGGCTATCGACTAAGCCCTTTGGAATGAATGATGGGCTTATGTCTGTTCCACTTTATGCGGCATTTTGTCTATAGGGATGATGCTGGTGTAATGCATGGGGCCCAGGGCACAGCGTTTACTGCGCTCCGGGCCCCGCTGCTTTGTAAAACCATGACGGTTTGGTCGCCGTTGTTTTAGTCAAACAGGCTCGGCATGTCGTTTTCTTTCATGAAGGCACCGGCAGAGGGGAGGCTCTGCGCGGTGAACTTTTCGGCCGAGACGCCGGCGCCGAGGATCTCCTCGGTCGTGCCGACGGTGGTGACCGAGCGGCCCTTCTTGGCCGTAAAGGCCTGGACGCCCTGCGTGTTGGTGGTCGTCTTGGTCTTGAGCAGCGACGTGTTGAAGTTCATCAGGCGGTAGTCGCTCGAGACCAGCGCGAGGTCGCGGTCCTCCTTGAGCACCTGCGCATACAGCAGCTTGCTGCCGCCGTAGATGGCGTTCTTAAGGCGCTTGCGGTTGGTCTTGGTAACGTATCCAGAAAGCGCGACACGCACCACGCGGCCGTTCTCAAAGACGAACAGCACGTCGGCCTTGTAGTCCTCGGGGTCGATGACCCAGATGACGCTCTCGTCGGGTTCCATCTCGAGATCGGTCGGAAGGTACGAGCCCAGCTGGGCCGACTTGGTATCCTCAAACGCCGCGACCTTGCACTTGTACACCTGGCTCTTGTTGGTAAAGACCAGCAGCTCGTGCGTGTTGGAGGACGGGAACTCGATAAAGGGTTTGTCGCCGTCCTTGTACTTGAGCGTGGTCGCCTTCTTGAGCACGCGGTCCGTCATCTTCTTGAGGTAGCCATCGCGCGAAAGCATGATGGTAACCGGGTACTCCTCGACCTCGGGCTCCAAGCTTACCTCGATAACCTCATGGGGCTCGATCCTGCCCGTGCGGCGCGGCATCACGTACTTCTTGTTAACCGCGGCCAGCTCGTCGCTGATGACCTTCTTGATGTTCTCTTCGCTGGAGAGGATCTCCTCGAGTTCGGCGATCTCACCCTCGAGCTTAGCGATGTCCTTGGTGCGGTTGAGGATGTACTCCTCGTTGATGTTGCGGAGCTTGAGCTCGGCGACAAACTCGGCCTGGGTCTCGTCGATGTCGAAACCCTTCATAAGGTTGGGTACAACCTCTGCCTCGAGCTTAGTGCCGCGGATGATGGCGATGGCCTTGTCGATGTCGAGCAGAATTGCCTCAAGGCCGTGCAGCAGGTGCAGGCGCTCGGACTTTTTGCCCAGGTCAAAGTTAATGCGGCGACGCGTGGACTCAATACGCCACTTGACCCACTCGTGCAGAATCTGGCGCACGCCCATAACACGGGGATAGCCGTCGACGAGCACGTTGAAGTTGCACGAGAACGAATCCTGCAGCGTGGTCGAGCGATAGAGCTTGGCCATGAGCTTGTCGGGGTCGACACCGCGCTTAAGGTCGATGGCGATACGCAGACCCGAAAGGTCGGTTTCATCGCGGATGTCTGCGATCTCCTTGACCTTGCCCTCCTTGGAGAGCTTGACGATGCGCTCGATGATGACATCGGTCTTGGTGGTGTAGGGGATCTCGTAGACCTCGATGATGCGCTCTTCGGGAATCCAGCGCCAGCGGGAGCGAATCTGGAAGCTGCCAAGGCCGGTCTCGACGATCTTCTCCATCTCCTCGCGGCGGTAGATAATCTCGCCGCCGGTCGAGAAGTCGGGCATGGGCATGTACTCGAGCAGGTCGCAGTCGGGATCCTGCAGGTAGTGCATCGTGGCGGTGCAGACCTCGTTGAGGTTGAAACCGCAGATGTCGGACGCCATGGCGACGCCGATGCCCTTATTGGCCGAGACAAGGATGTTGGGGAACGTGGTGGGCAGCAGGCGCGGCTCCTTCATGGCGCCGTCGTAGCTGTCGACGAAGTCGACCGGGTCCTTGTCGATGTCCTTGAAGATCTCGGCGCTGATGGGGGAGAGCTTGGCCTCGGTGTAACGCGAGGCGGCGTAGCTCAGGTCGCCCGAATAGTACTTGCCAAAGTTGCCCTTCGACTCCACGAAGGGGGCAAGCAGCGCTTCGTTGCCCGTCGCCAGGCGCACCATCGTTTCGTAGATCGCGGCATCGCCGTGCGGGTTGAGCTTCATGGTCTGACCCACGATGTTGGCGCTCTTTTGGCGCTCGCCCTTGAGCAGGCCCATCTTGTACATAGTGTAGAGCAGCTTGCGGTGCGAGGGCTTAAAGCCGTCGATCTCGGGGAATGCGCGCGAGACGTTGACGCTCATGGCGTAGGGCATGTAGTTGACCTCGAGCGTCTGCGTGATCGGCTGGTCGGTGACCTCGGAGTGCAGGCCGATGACGTTCTCGGCGTTGACCTGCTTTTTCTTTGGCTGGTTCTTCGTCTTCTTCTTTGCCACGATTTCCTCTTGAACTTCTTATGGGCCGTCGTTATCGATTTGCTGCTATTGCAGGTCCAGCTGGTCCAGGTATTCCTTGCCGTGCTCGGAGATATGGCGCTTGCGGCCCGCCTCGTCGTTGCCCAGCAACAGGTTGAACATGGTTTCCATCTTGGTGACGTCCTCGGGCTCCACCTTGATCAGGCGACGCGTCTCGGGGTTCATGGTGGTGAGCCACATCATGTCCGGATCGTTCTCACCAAGACCCTTGGAGCGGTTGATGGAACACTTCTGGTCGCCGATCTCCTTGAGGATGCCGTTCTTCTCGAGCTCGGTGTAGGCAAAGTAGGTCTTCTCTTTGCAGTTGATCTCGTAGAGCGGCGACTCGGCGATATACACGTAGCCCTCGTCGATAAGTGTGGGCACCAGGCGGTAGAGCATGGTGAGCACGAGCGTGCGGATGTGGTAACCGTCGACGTCGGCGTCCGTACAGATAATGACCTTGTTCCAGTTGAGGTTGTCCAGGTCAAAGGCACCCAGGTTCTTGATGCGCTTGTCCTTAATCTCCACGCCGCAGCCCAGCACGCGCATAAGGTCCATGATGATGTCGGACTTAAAGATGCGCGGGTAGTCCTCCTTCAGGCAGTTGAGGATCTTGCCGCGGACGGGCATGACGCCCTGGAACTCGGCATCGCGCGAGGTGCGAATGGCGCCTGCTGCCGAGTCGCCCTCTACGATGTAGATCTCGCGACGGTTTTTGTCCTTGGAGCGGCAGTCGATGAACTTCTGCACGCGGTTGGCCATGTCGGTCTTCTGCTGCAGGTTGGTCTTAATGCTCTGGCGAGTCTTTTCGGCGTTCTCACGCGAGCGCTTGTTGATGAGCACCTGCTCCACGATCTTGTTGGCAGCGTCTTTGTTCTCGATCAAGTAGGTCGAGAGGCGCTCCTTAAAGAAGGCGGTCATGGCCTGCTGGATAAAGCGGTTATTGATAGCCTTCTTGGTCTGGTTTTCGTAGGACGTCTGGGTGGAGAAGCAGTTGGTCACCAGTACCAGGCAGTCCTGGACGTCTTGCCACTTAATGCCGCTCTCGTTTTTGTTGTACTTGCCCTGTTGCTTAATATAGGCATCGATGGCGCTGGTCAGAGCGCTGCGCGCGGCCTTCTCGGGCGAGCCGCCGTTCTCGAGCCACGATGAGTTGTGGTAATACTCCTGCATCATGAAGGTGCGCGAGAAGCACATGCACGCGGTGATCTTTACGTTGTAGTCGGGCAGGTCCTCGCGGTCGCGACCGCGGCGGTCGGCCTCGATAAAGAAGGGTTCGGTGAGGTAGTCGGCACCCACCTTCTCGAGCACGTAGTCCTCAATGCCCTTGGGATAGCAAAAGTCCTCTTCGGAGAACTCGCCATCGTCGCCTTCGATGCGCAGGCAGAAGGTCACGTTGGCGTTGACCACGGCCTGGCGGCGCATGGTCTCGCGATACCAGTCGTGGGGAATGCTGATGGAGGTAAAGACCTCAAGATCGGGGCGCCACTTGATGGTGGTGCCGGTGCGGTCCTCGTCGCTGGGCTCGATCTCGAGCGCCTTCTTTTTGGCGCCGACGACCTTGCCTTTCTTAAAGTGCAGAGAGTACTTGTTACCGTCGCGCCAAACGGTGACGTCCATGTACTCGGAAGCGTACTGGGTCGCGCACGAGCCCAGGCCGTTGGTGCCGAGCGAGAAGTCGTAGTCGCCGCCCTGGTTGTTGTTGTATTTGCCGCCGGCGTAGAGCTCGCAAAAGACGAGCTCCCAGTTAAAGCGCTTCTCGGAAGGGTTCCAGTCGAGCGGGCAGCCGCGGCCATTGTCCTCTACCTGAATGGAGCCATCGCGAAAGGCGGTAAGGGTGATGAGCTTGCCGTAGCCCTGGCGCGCCTCGTCAACGGCGTTGGACAGGATCTCGAAGGCGGCATGCGCGCAACCGTCGAGTCCGTCCGAGCCAAAGATGACGGCGGGGCGCAGTCGTACGCGCTCCTCGTCCTTGAGCTGGCGGATACTGTCGTTACCATAGTTTGCGGTGTTTTTTGCCATACTCGCTCTCTCGGTGCTCCTTTGCTGCGTTTAAGTCATATAGATAGTCAAGGTAGCATAGCCCGGCCCTTGGGCGATTCCACCCAACACGAAATCCATCGAACGCGCGTTCGGAGCCGGTGGCCTTTAGCTTCTGCGGTCATTCCCTGCGCGGCGTGGTGCTCGTGTTAAAACCGTGGCTTATCGGCTGGTAGAATTGCCGCATCAAGACTGCATGTTGTTTGAGGGGGCGCAATGACTGAGAAAGAGAAGATGGAGCGCGGGGAGTGGCATGATGCCAACTTTGACGAGGAGCTCCTGGCGCAACGCGCGAAGGCGGAGGCGCTCTGCTATGACTTTAATATGGCAAAACCCGGAAGCGACGCGCAGCTTGACGCTTTGAAATCCTTGCTCGATACCGATCTTCCGCAAGGGCTGACGGTCCTTTCGCCTGCCTACTTTGACTACGGGAGCAAGACGAGCTTTGGTGAGGGCTGCTTTGTAAACCATGGCTGCTACTTTATGGACGGCGGCTCCATCACCTTTGGTGGCAACGTGTTTATCGGGCCGTTTTGCGGCTTCTACACCGCTTCACACCCCCTAAAGGCAAAGGACCGCAACTTGGGTCTCGAGAGGGCTCTGCCTATTGTTGTAGGCGATAACTGCTGGTTTGGCGCGAACGTGTCCGTACTCCAGGGGGTTACTATCGGCAGCGGCTGCGTTATCGCTGCGGGAAGTGTTGTGACGGAAGACCTTCCGGACAACGTGATGGCGGCAGGCGTTCCCGCGGTCGTCAAGAAGGCCATCGAGCAATAACGGAGCTCTTAAACGATAATGCCCCGCGCTCTTCAGCCGGATGCGTTGCGAGAAAACCACTCCTTTTGCGCACGCCTTCAACTCGGCTGGCCAGCACCAGTTTTGGCTTTGCGGAATAAGCAAAATGACATACATGAGTTTCAATATGCAAGATATAGTTGACATCAATTAGTAGATGCAATATATTTCTGTCATGTTGCAACGGATATCTGTCCATTACCACGAAAGGAACTCCATGCCGGGCAAAAAGAACCTCCGCATGAAGGCGGCACGTGCGGTGGCCGGCCTTTCGCAAGCCGACTTAGCCCAAGCCGTGGGCGTTACGCGCCAGACCATCGGTCTGATCGAGGCGGGCGGCTACAACCCCACGCTCAATTTGTGCGTGGCAATCTGTAAAGCGCTACGCGTTACGTTGAACGACTTGTTCTGGGAAGACGAAAACGACGTCGACCCTGACGCTCTTTAGGAGTTCGCTATGAAATTTGAAGATTTAAAACTTGTGCAAAAGTGGCGTGAATATGCCGGCCCAAAGGATGAACGCCTGGAGGCTGAGAGCGCGAAGATCTACAAGATTGGTTTCGTGCTGCTTTCGTTTGGCATGTTGATGATCTTTTTCTACCAGTTTATAGCTCGACAGGTTGCGTGGGTTCACAGCGACGCCAGTGAAATGCCGCATGGCTTTGCAACGCCGTTCGAGGCAGCCATGTATTTGTGGCTCGTTCTCGTGATGTTGATTTGCGCAGGACTGCAAACGCGGAAGGGCTATGTCGATACCAATCGTTTTGGGCAAACCGAGCATCTTCCTGTTGGATATTTCCTGCTTGTCAGCGGTCTTAGCGGCGCCGCGTTCGCGCTTGTTATTGCCGCAATGCGCTGTATCGCTGAGGCGCAGATCGTGCCGCTCGAAAACGTCTTTTGGTTGGCGAACCTGGCCACGGGCGTGTTCTGCGGAGCGACGATTTTCGCGGCCACGTTTGCCGTCCTGTGCGCAACGTTTTTCACGGCGAAAAGACGCCGCGCCAAGCTCGAGGCTGAACTCGACTCCCCTGATGATATCTAATGCGTAATGGGCTGGCTCTGGGTATCCAGAACCAGCCCATTTTGATGTTCGATGAGCCGAGTCGGCGTCTCTCACAAAAGTAACTAGGAGCTAGCGAGGCCTATCCGATTTGACCTCATTGGCGGTGTCGGTTTCGAGCGCCGTGCGGCGGGCGCTGTAGGCGACGAGGCCGGCGCCTGCCGCGGCGAGTGCTGCAGCGGCTGCCGTAAGGGGAGCGTTGACATCGCCCGTGCCCGCAAGCGCGCCCGCTTTTCCGGAGCGCTTGTTATTGCCGTGGTCCTTGCCACTGCCGGAGTTACTTCCGCCGGAGCCGCCGCCCTTGTCGGTACCGCCGCCACTCGAGTCACCATCGCCGTCTGCCGTCATCGGGGCGTCGTGAAGTCCTGTCGCATCCGCGCTATCGCATACGCCGACCTGAACTTCTGAGCGTTCGCATGCCGCGTCGGGCACATGAAGCTCGTGCAGTACGGCACTCAGCGCCGAGTTTGCGCCTGGTCGAATTTCCTCGAGCGTTACGGGATCGAGCGCCACCAGATCACGCGCTTTCGCATACAGCGTTACGCGTTTGCCCACTTCGTCGCTCCAACACTCGGGGATGGCGAAGCTCATGCGGAACTGTGCCGTGCAGCCTGGTGCCAGCACGGCGTTTCCATTGTCGGCAACCAGCGGGTGCGTCGCAAAACGTGCGCCCAGCGCCTCGAGCGCGTACTTCACGTGTGCCATGTCGTTGGCCGAAGCGTCCTCGGCAAGCTCTGGATCGTAGATCGAAGCCATGCGCGCGTTCGCTCCGAATCCGATGGATGCGCTGGAGAACGGCTGGCTGGAGCCCTCTCGGTACAGATCGATCGTGCCGGCGGTCAGCAAGGTGTTGCCGTCGTTTCGAACCGTGACCATGAAGGATTCGCCTGCTGCTCCGGGCACCACCGCGCCCGAGGTAGCGACCGCGCCCGTCGGAGTGGCACATGCCACCAAAGGCACTTCGATGCCGTGCAGCTCTGCCTCGCTCTGCTCGGCACTCACAATGTGCGTGGCGAGCGCGGAGAGCATGCCTCCCGACGTCAAAAATGTCGTTATCTGATCGACGGGATGGTCCAGCTCGCACATCACGAACGGCTCCGTGAACAGATCACCTGCCAAGGTGCTGGCGAAGATGCGGAAGTGCTTGCCCATCACTGCTACCGGGTTGCCTTCTTCGTCGTAGGTTTGTCCCACCTTGCCATCAGTGTTCTCTACATAGAGCACGCACCTGCCGTTGTTGCTCACGCTAAACGATGCCGGGCCACAGCCTGCGGCACCCACGGGCTGCGTTGCAAATGCCGATGCGCCTCGCGTCCAAGTAATGTGCTGCAGTTGCTCGTTGACGGTTGCCAAAAAGCCCGAATGTTGTGGCCACGGCACCGCACGGGGTACTGTGGCGTCAGGTGACATAACGCCCCAGCCCGCAATGGACTGGCCGATCACGGCGTACGATGCGCAGCCGCAGCCGTCTGCGGTCTCGTACGTAACGGGCACCACCATTTTGCCGTTGATATTTTCGGGCTCGCCCAGCTCGATACTCGACGGTGCTTGCGGAAAGCGGAGAACTTGGCGGAACGTCAGGCTGTCGCCCGAAACGTCCGACCACAGGGTAAAGCACTCCAGCGCAACCTCAGCCTCGCTGCCGAGCGCCTTTTCTGCGGTGGTTCCGCGGCGGTGGAGGTAGGCGCCCGACAGACGTCCGTCGACAAGTGTCTTGCCCACCGTGATGCGTGGGCACTGCAGGCAATGGTAGCCATCCTCTTGCAGGCGGCCGCGCGAGATGCTGCGCCATGACGTATGCGACACCACGCGGATCTCGTCATTACTTATGCGCAGGCGCACGACGGACAGTATGCCGGCTGTGCTTGCCGTATCGAAAAGGGTGTTGTCGCCGTCGGGGCGCTCGCCCGAGACCAGCAGCACGTAGGCTTCCTGGTTTCCCCTCCCGTCCGTATATTCCACCACGTCGAAGTCGTAATCGTATATGCCGTCGCGCTCCACGTCGCCCTCGCCAAACCCAAGGGGGAAGTCCACGGGCGTGGGGGCGGACCACGTGCCGTTTGCCCTTGTGTGCACCACCAGGCGCGAGCGGCCATTGTCGCCGTAGCACACCGAGGCGATACGGAACAGGCATTCTACGCCGGCAATCATTGCCAGCTTCATGTGGGCTTCGCTGAGCACGCCGGAAAACAGCACGTTGTCGCTCGAGGGTTTTATGCCGCCACGCTCGTCCTCCGACACGCCGGCAGAATTGGCGTTGGGGTCTGCAACGGCGTTCGTTGCCTGACCGATGTAGGTGTACTCGTACATCGGCGCAGCGTTTTCGTCGTTTTCCATCAGTGCGTGGACGAAATGCTCAACCTGTCCCGTGTCGTCGCTCTCCGCGTCTGCCTCGAGCTCAATGCGCGTGACCGCCCGGTCCCAATCGCGCACGACAGGCGCGGCGTTTACGGCAGTGGCCTTAACCTCGGCGCGTGCGAGCAGCTCGGCGTTGGTGACGATGGTGGCCGATGCGATAAATTGCGGCACGCCGCCCGCCTTGATGTCGCCGGGCGTGCCGAAGCGGGCATCCAATGTGTAAGGCGTATCTCCACCCAATGCGAGCTCAGAGCGCTGGAGCACATACTGATCGCCATTGTTCACTGACATATTCCACGAATCGAGGAGTGTGGGCCACGATCCCGACCAAGCTTTGGTGGTCCACTTGAACATGACGAACTGGAGTATCACATCGACATCGACGTCCGCACCTACGCGCAGTCGCGGAAGCTGGTGTCCATCCGCCTTCTCGTACCCAATGAACAACGTGAGGGACGCGGCGCCGCGCACGGCAGACGAGGCGACGCCTGCAACGCCGGCGCCAAAAGTGACGGCAAGCCCGATCTGGATGGTGAACGAGCCCGACGTGTTTGACCAATCGAGCGAAATGTTTTTAAAAAACGCCGCGCCGCTACCGTGCGTGTGGGCGCCCACCGCGAGCGCCAGTTTTGCCAGCACCCAGGGGTTGACGTTTAGGAAAAACGGCACCGGTCCTAGGGTAAACTGCTCAGTCCAATTGAGGTCGGTTCTTACCTGGAAGAGGGCCTTAATATTGCCGTATGCGGGGTCGTTGTTGTTGCCCCAGGTTTTGCCCACCCAATCGTAGGCGAGCGAGCCGTACAGCTGTGTGGCGATATCCATCGTGAACAGCAGCGTGCAATGGTGGCGAAGGAGCTTGGTGTTTCTTGGATCGGTGCCCGAACCGGCACTCATGCTCTTGTACTGATTCCACTTCCCTTCCATTTCGTCGAGGTAGCGGCTTGCCTGCTTGGTGCCCGACTCGCGCGGCGATTTCTTCCAGTATTCCGGATCAGGATTGCCCGAATCGTTCATATAGCTGGCTGGTTTGTATCCTCCGCCAAACAGCACGTATCCGGCAAACGAGAAATCGAAGAGGATCGGAAATGTGGGCATCCAACACGTGAACTTATTACCGCCGATGCCGGGAAACGATGCCGGAAAATCAAACGGAGTGATCTCTTGGTCCATGGTAGTGGGAATGATGGTGGTCGAGCCCGATTCCGCCTTTGCGGCCGGCGCGGTGACAACGGCCATGGGGGAGGAGAGTGTATAGGTTTTGCCCTGATAGTCGAGGACAAAGCGCAGCTTGCATCCTTCCTCCAGAAGGTTTGACGCTGCATCGAGGAACTTGTCTTCGAGTGTGAACGTCGCCAGATTATCCGCGCTCGATGCGCTGGCCTTGATCTGACCGATCTGCGTGACGGTTTCGGGTGAGCTGCCCGCGGCAGACGTCACTTTGTTGATGCGCAGCGTTGCCTGCCCGCCCTGCGGCAGATGAGCCTGCACGGTAAAAGCGTGCGTGTCGGGCTGGTCGTTTGCTGCTTCGTCCGCTGGCATTGCCATAAACGTGGCGTCGGCGTACTGGATGTCCCATTCGTCGAACGTGAGCTGGCGGAAGTACGGCTCGCCGTCGGAAAGCGGACGTGTGGGTGCGGTTATGGCGGTGCCGCCCTGGATACGCGCAAGGGGAATCTCGACATCACGGTAGCCCGCCATGCTAATGGAGATGCCGCCGTTAAAGTCGTACGCGTCAAGGAGCGTTGCCTCGTCCACGTAGCCTTCCGAAAGAGGGGCGACCTCAAAGATGGCCGTGCCTTCGTCATCGGTCGTGGCGGTGAGCTGCTTGCCTACGGCATAGCGCGATGTGAGCGTGACCTGGGCACCTGCGATGGGCGTATTCTTGTTGGCGACGTCGACCACGACCACACCAAACATGGTGCGCGAGAGAACGAGCACCTTGAAGGGGTCTTCTTCGTCGGCATAGGCCGCGGTGGGCGCGAACGGCAGCAGGAAGGCATTTTCGCTTCCCGGCACGCGAGGCAACATAATGCTCGCCAGCGAGGACGCTCCAGCAACAAGTAACGAACGGCGATCAAGCATCTTGGGCTCCCATCCCGCAAATATCGGTGGAAATAATCCAATTGTGCGAGAAGACGCTTCGTGGCGGTAGTGCCGTTCAAGGGTCAAAATGTCCAAATTGATCGAGCGAAGCGCCGGGTTCCGGAACGCGTTCGATGCGCTTGGCAGCCCGGTCGCTAACGCAACATGTGCGCGACCAGCTCGGCGCGTGTGCCGATGCCAAGCTTTGCGTATACGCCGGATAGGCGGTTTTTGACGGTGCCCGGCGATACTCCCATATGGCGTGCGATTTCAGCGTTGGTCCATCCGCGGCAGGCGAGCATGGCCATGGTGAACTCTGTGGTTGTTAAATCGTCGGCAACGTCCTCGCCCGAATCGGGGTTGTGGATGCGCCGCCAGCCGTAGCTGAAGTGGTACGTGATCTCGATGATGCGTGCGAAGTCGTCAGGGTATTGCGTTTTTAGGCATGCCTCGATGAGCCCCTGCAAAAGGCCGTGGTGCTCGCCGATGAGCTCGATAAGGCCGTCGGGACGCGCAATGTTCCAAGCAGCTCCGAAATGCGTCCTTGCGGCGTCGACGTCTTTGAGACTCATGCAGGCCATGGAAGCTGCCAGGTGCAGGAACAGTTCCGAGATGGGATAGCTTCCCTGTTTCATGATCAGGGCGTTTTCCGCCATGCCCAGACTGCGGCCATATTCGCCGCGCAGGTACAGGGCATGCGCCATCACGTAGCTGGCGAACAGTCGCAGGCCTTCGGGCAGATGCGCCGCAAGCGGATAAAACTCTTCGGCAGAATACGGGGAAGGCAAGTGCAGCAGGACGCTCGCGGCCGAGGCGAACAGGATATGCGTGGCGTGGACGGCGGGTGATTCCTCGTCGGCCGGCGTATCGAGGATGCCCGCAAGGCACCGGCGGGCGTCGGCGATACGGTTGAGCGACAGACTGGCGTATCCGCAGATAAAGCATGCGGAATAGCGCAGTGCGGGATCGGTGGCGTCAAGATAGGGGCGCGCCGTCTTGGCAGCAAGGGTGGCCTGTCCGCGAAAGTACAGCGCTTCTGCCGTGGCAATGGCGCGCGAATCGGGGTCGGAAATGCCTGCAACCGCAGCGTCCATCTGCCCCGGCACAAAGGCAGTGCACATCAACGGCATGGGAACGCATGGGTAGCCATCGCAGTCCATCTTCCATCTCCCAACAGCTGGCAACAATAGCAGCAATTGTACTCCTGTTGCTCGGGACTTGAATTTGTGGGTATCGCCTACGATTGTGCCGAACGTATAAAGGAAGAGTCTATTGGCGATGCTCCCAAGGTGGCTATCGAAGCCTAGCTGACCTCGACATTAGGAAAAAATACCACCCCTGTAAAAAGCTCTGTCGCAGCGATGGGAAACGCATCTCGTTCTGCATATAATGAGGTCATGTGACGGTGCGTTTGCATACGTGTAACGCATTCCCATCGAACCGAAAAGGAGCTCTGCATGGATCCCAACAAGCGTCCCGACGACATGGTGCGTATCACCACTCCCGAACTTGCCCAGGCGTTCATCGAAGAGCAGGTCGCTGCAATCCGCGAGCAGATCGGCGACAAGAAGGTCCTGCTGGCCCTTTCGGGCGGCGTTGACAGCTCCGTTGTCGCGGCCCTGCTCATCAAGGCCATCGGCAAGCAACTCATCTGCGTGCACGTGAACCACGGCCTGATGCGCAAGGGCGAGAGCGAGCAGGTCGTCGACGTCTTCAAGAACCAGATGGACGCCAACCTGGTCTATGTTGACGCGACTGATCGCTTCCTGGATAAGCTCGTGGACGTCGAGGAGCCCGAGGCCAAGCGTAAGATTATCGGCGCCGAGTTCATTCGCGTGTTCGAGGAGGAGGCCCGCAAGGTTGGCGACGAGGTTAGCTTCCTCGCCCAGGGCACCATCTATCCCGACATCCTGGAGTCCCAGGATGGCGTGAAGGCTCACCACAACGTGGGCGGCCTGCCCGAGGACCTGCAGTTTGAGCTCTGCGAGCCCGTCAAGCTGCTGTACAAGGACGAGGTGCGCGTCGTGGGCCGCGAGCTCGGCCTGCCCGAGAACATGGTTGAGCGTCAGCCGTTCCCCGGTCCTGGCCTGGGCGTCCGCTGCCTCGGTGCCATCACCCGCGATCGCCTCGAGGCGCTGCGCGAGGCCGACGCCATCGTGCGCGAGGAGATCGACAAGGCCGGTCTGACCATCTGGCAGTACTTCGCTGTGGTGCCCGATTTCCGTGCTACCGGTGTGCGCGAGGGCAAGCGCGCCTACGACTGGCCCTGCATTATTCGCTGCATCAACACCGTCGACGTCATGACCGCCGAGGTGCCCGAGCTCGACTGGGCGCTGCTCAAGCGCATTACCGCTCGCGTGACCGCCGAGGTCCCCGGTATTTGCCGCGTTTGCTACGACCTTACGCCGAAGCCCGTCGGCACGGTCGAGTGGGAGTAAGCTAGCTCAGCTGGTCGGCGATGAGAACTAGCAGATGTGACAAAGGGACAGCCCCTTTGTCACATCTTCGATGTTGCGTGCGGGATGGTGTGCCACACGGCGTGCCGTCCCGTTCGTTATTTTAATGAGCCGGGTGCGCGTGCGGGAAGGGTTACGAGCATGGTCGTTCCGCGCTCCGAGCTCTCTTCGACCTTGATGGAGCCGCCGTGGAGCGCGGCGATCTCCCAGACCAGCGCAAGCCCCAGCCCCACGCCGCCATATGCCCTGCTGCGCGATTTGTCGACGCGAAAGAAGGGCTGAAAGACACTCGTCTGGTATTGCTCGGGAATGCCCGGCCCTTGGTCACGCACACGTAGCAGCACGCGGTCGTCTTCGGTGCAGGCGTTGATTTGCACGGTCGAGTTGGGCGCGCTGTAGCGTATGGCGTTTTCGGCCAGGTTGAACAGTAGCCGATAGATCAGCGTGTCGCTGCCGATTGTCTGCGCGTCGCCCTCGCTTGTAAGCGTGATGTCTTTTTGCTCGGCAAGGGGCGCCAGGTCGGTGAGCACTTCTTCGATCATTGGCGCTAGGTCAATCGCATCGTTGCAGGGGACGCTGCGCAGCTCGCTCATCTCGAGCAGGGTCTTTGTCATGTGCGTCATTCGTTCGGTCTGCTCCTGCAGCAGCCGGAGCAGGCTCGCTGTATCCGCATCGGCGTCGGGGTGCTCGGCGCAAAACAGTTCAACCTGGGCCTGCATGAGCGCAAGTGGCGTGCGCAGCTCGTGCGCCGCATTGCCCGTAAACTGTTTTTGTGCGGAAAATCCCTCGTCAAGGCGAGAAATCATGTCGTTAAACGATGCGCTGCAGCGCCTGAGTTCAGAGGGCACGTCCTCGCTGATCTTTGTGTCGGCGAGGTTGTCGGGCCGCACGCTCTCGACTTGCGTCGCAAAGAAGCGCAACGGCCGCAGCGCATGTCCGCTCACAAAGTAGGCCAGCACGCCGCCGAGCAGCGTCACCGCCGCAGTTATATACCAGCTCGTCGCGCCAAACGATTCTTGGGCGTCGTTCACGACGATGGTCAGCGCGTCGTCGAGCTCTTTGTTTGTCGGGTCAAATGAGCTGGGCGAGGCCGCCTCCACCTTGCTGTGCGCCGATAGTTCATTGCCGATCGAGTCCATGTAGCGCATGCCGGAGTAGCCAACCAGACAATTCATAAGTACGCAGGTCGAGCATACCAGCAGGGCCGTCATTAACGTGATGCGCCACTGCAGCGACAGCCGCTTCATTTGCCGTCCTCCATAACGTAGCCTTCGCCGATTCGGTTGCGGATGGGGTCGTGCCCCAACGCACCGCGCAGCTTTTTGCGCAGCGACGAGATATGCACGCGGGTCGCGTTGCTAAAGCTGTTGACGCTGCTGTCCCAAACGTGGTCGATAAGCTCCTCTTGGCTTACCGGTCGCCCCTGATTAAGCATCAGGTATTCCAAGATTCCCGTTTCCTTGCGCGTAAGAGATAGAGCTTCGCTGTTCACGGAAGCGATGCGCGCCTTGGTGTCAAAGCTCAGCGATCCGCAGGTCAGGATAACATCGCTTTGCGTAAAGCGCCTGAGCGTGAGGCTGCGGATGCGTGCCGCCAGCTCGTCTAGATGGAACGGCTTGGTGAGGTAATCGTTGGCGCCGGCATCAAGTCCGGCGACTTTGTCGGATACTTCGCCACGTGCGGACAGAATCAGTACCTTAGTTTCGCAGTCAGTTTTCCTAAGTTCCCTGAGTACGGCCGTGCCGTCGATACGGGGAAGGTTGAGGTCGAGTACCACGAGGTCGAAGGCCTCAACGTTCAGTAGGTCGAGCGCCTCCTGTCCGTCGTGACAGCAGTCGACGCTGTACGCCAAGTTTCGCAAACTGCGTGCGATCGTGTCGCACAGTGCTCGCTCGTCTTCGACGATCAAAATACGCATAACAGTCTCCTTGCACATTCCAAATCGCGCTTAACACGGATTTTATAGTCGGTATGGTCCAATGGGTCGCGAAACGAAAGGAGTGGTCAGATTGTTCAAAGCGATTAAGCCTGTGGCGCAGGTGGCTTTGCTGATCGTTGGGGTAGCCATGGTTGGCTTTGGAATTATGCGCGGCGAGGCAGATGCCGTGCTGGCCAAAGCGATTAGGCTGTGCTTGGAGTGTATCGGAATTGGATAAAAGAAAAAACACCGGATCGCATCTTTTGGCGCGATTTCGTGGATTGATTCAGGCGTCGGCGACGCTTGCGACCAATATTCACCTGCCTAACTTTGCCAAGGGCGGCATCTACCAGGGAGCGGGCAAAGCCGTCTGCGTGCCGGGGCTCAACTGTTACTCGTGTCCGGCGGCCTCGGGTGCGTGTCCCATCGGGTCGTTTCAGTCGGTGGTGGGCTCGTCTAAGTTTAGCTTTTCGTATTACGTCACCGGAACGCTCATTCTAATCGGCGTGCTGCTGGGACGTTTTGTATGCGGCTTTTTGTGCCCGTTTGGATGGCTGCAAGAGCTTTTGCATAAGATTCCCAGCAAGAAGCTCTCCACGAAAAAGCTCAAGCCGCTCACGTACATCAAGTATGCCGTGCTGCTGTTTGCCGTGGTGCTGCTGCCCGTCTTGGTGGTCAACGATGTGGGTATGGGCGACCCGTTCTTTTGCAAGTACATCTGCCCGCAGGGCGTGCTCGAGGGCGCGATTCCGCTGTCCATCATGAACATGGGAATCCGCTCTGCGCTGGGAAAGCTCTTTACCTGGAAGCTCGCGATCCTCATTGTGGTTGCGGTGCTGAGCGTGCTGTTCTACCGCCCCTTCTGTAAATGGATTTGCCCCCTCGGCGCATTTTATGCACTCATGAACAAGGTGTCGTTGCTGGGGATTCAGGTCGATCATTGTAAATGCGTCTCGTGCGGCAAGTGCGCCAGGGTGTGCCAGATGGACGTGGACGTTACGCGTACGCCCGACCATGCCGAGTGCATTCGTTGCGGCAAATGCGTGGGCGCGTGCCCCGTCGATGCTATCAGCTTTCGCTACGGGCTGGGTGTGACGGGCGACAAGCCCGCGCAGCCCACGCAGGCCTGCGAAAACAAATAGGTACCTATATAAGTTTCGATATAAACGGAGGAACCATGAAACTGTCAAAAATTGCGGCCTTGTTGATGCTGCCCGTGCTGGCGCTGACTCTCGCGGCGTGCTCTGCCCCCAAGGGCGACGCGAAGGATGCCACGAGCGGCGATGCGCAGATTGCCGAGCTTGTGGCACAAAAGCCGTCGAGCGCCGAGGAGGCGGCCAAGCTGTACCAGCAGCTGCTGCAAAAGGAAAACGAGATCTTTGCGAGCGATAACGCCCTATGGGAAAAGGTGTTCCTTGCGGCCAACAAAGACACTCCCATGATTGAGGACGGCAAGAACTACGGCGACTTCTTGCTCGATACCATCGAGGGTGCCAAGGACCAGTTTACGGCTGACGAGCTCAAGACGCTTAAGGCCGGCGCGCAGCAGGTCAAGGAGATCGAGGACAAGCTCATGGCGCTGGAGAAGGAGTTCCCCGGATGTGGCAGCACGCCCGGCGAGGGGGAGAGCGTTGATGCTTCGGCCGCAGGGATGACCAACGGCGAGAGCGAGGAGACGAAGTTCCCTAGCTTTAAGGGCAAGGACTTGGACGGCAACGATGTAAACAGCGACGAACTGTTCTCCAAGAACAAGGTCACCGTCATGAACTTCTGGTTTACCACCTGCAAGCCGTGCGTGGGAGAGCTGGGCGATCTGGAGAAGCTCAACAAGGAGCTTGCCGAGAAGGGCGGCCAGGTCGTGGGCGTTAATTCCTTTACCCTCGATGGCAACAAAGACGAGGTGGCCGATGCCAAGGACGTGCTTTCCAAGAAGGGCGTGACGTATAAAAACATCTGGTTTAAGTCGGATAGCGAGGCTGGAAAGTTCACCTCCAACCTGTACTCGTTCCCGACCACCTACGTGATCGACCAGAACGGCAACATCGTGGGAGAGCCGATCATGGGCGGTATCAACTCTGCTGAGCAGCGCGAGGCGCTCAACAAGCTAATCGAGCAAGCGCTCGCGAAGAGCGAACAGTAAATCCGTGGGACAGACAACTGAAGGGGAGTCGCTGGAAACAGCGACTCTTTTTTCTGCTTCGGGGTAGCATCATGGGTATACGTCGAAAGGGCACGCAGCTTTTCGTGCATTGCCTGAGCGGTGCGCGAAGCAACCAAGCTGTGAGTTTTCTTAAGCGGTCTGGGTATGGCAGTGTCAAGAATATCGGCGGCATAAGCGGCTACACGGGAAAGGTGGTGCGTTGGCTATGAAGGTGGTTATCGTTGGAGGCGTCGCGGGCGGCGCATCGGCGGCGGCACGTTTGCGCAGACTCGACGAGCAGGCCCAAATTGTCATCTTTGAGCGCACGGGTTTTGTATCGTATGCCAACTGTGGGCTTCCGTACTACATTGGCGGCGTGATAGAAGAAGAGAGCGCATTGACGCTGCAGTCTCCCAAGGGCTTTTGGGATCGCTTTCGCATTGCGGTCAAGACGAGTCACGAGGTGTTTGCCATCCATCCCGATTCGCATACGGTCGAGGTTCGCAATATGCTGACGGGCGAGGAATTTGTCGAGACGTATGACAAGCTCATCCTGTCGCCGGGTGCAAAGCCGATTCGCCCTGCGTTGCCGGGCATCGACTCGGATAAAATCTTTAGCCTACGCACCGTTGAGGACACGCTGCGTATTCACAGCTATGTTCGAGAGCGGCGACCGAGCAGTGCCGTCGTGATCGGTGGCGGCTTCATTGGCGTCGAGACGGCGGAGAATCTGTGTGAGCTGGGGCTCCAGGTGACCCTTCTACAGCGTCCCGTCCAGCTTATGAACAACCTGGATTACGACATGGCGACCCTTTTGCATACCGAGGTGCGTGAGCACGGTATCGATCTGCGCCTCAAGGCCGATGTGACAGGTTTTGAGGAAGTTGATGGCCGCGTTGTCACCCATGTTGCGGGCGATGACCCTATCGGAGCCGATATGGTGCTGCTTGCCATTGGCGTGGCACCTGAGAACCATCTGGCGCAAGAGGCGGGGCTCGAACTGGGCATCAAGGGGGCTATTGTGGTCAACGACCGCATGGAGACCTCTGCTGCCGACGTGTATGCCGTGGGCGATGCCGTGCAGGTCACGCATCAGGTGACCGGCGAGGACGCGGTCATTTCGCTCGCCGGCCCCGCCAACAAGCAGGGGCGTGTCGTCGCCGATGTCATAGCCGGCATGGACAGCTGCTACCTCGGATCGTTGGGCTCATCGGTTATCAAGGTATTCGACTTGACGGCGGCAAGCACGGGACTATCCGAAAAGGCAGCACACGCGGCGGGAATTGACTGCGACAGCGTGGTCCTGTCGCCCGGTTCGCATGCGGGTTATTATCCGGGTGCAACGCCCATGACCATGAAGGTTGTCTTCGAGAAGCAGGGATTGCGCCTGCTGGGTGCGCAAATCGTGGGCATCGATGGTGTGGACAAGCGTATCGACGTTCTGGCGACTGCCATCCAGGCAGGCATGCACGGCGATAGGCTTAAGGATTTGGACCTAGCATACGCGCCGCCGTATTCATCGGCGAAGGATCCCGTCAATTTGGCGGGCTTTATGATCGAGAACCTCAATCGCGGCATACTGGCGCAGTGGCATTGGGAGGATGAGCCCAACTTGCCACGCGATGGCAGCGTGCAGCTGCTCGATGTTCGTACGGAAGGGGAGTATGAGCGCGGGCATATCGATGGTTTCGTAAACATTCCCGTCGATGATCTGCGCAATCGCCTGGGCGAGCTCGACCGGGCCAAGCCGGTCTACGTGATTTGCCAGAGCGGCATTCGCAGCTACATTGCTTGCCGCATTTTGGCGCAGCATGGCTTTGAGTGCTTTAACTTCTCGGGCGGCTATCGCTTCTTTGCAGCCGTGACTGAGGCTCGCCACGGCAGCGCTAACGTTATGCCGTGCGGGCTCGAAAAGTAGCGCGCATTGGAATGTGACAAAGTGACAGCCTCTTTGTCGCATCGGGGATGTTATATGCGGGATGGTGCGCCATGCGGCGTGCTGTCCCGTTCGTTTTTTGGCGCGGTTCGTTACACTCCTCACTGGTATCGGCCAAAAATGAGGATAGAGTAGGACAAACGCGCCGAACGTGAACGGCGGGGGAGCGGGCGAGCGCGCCCGCGCGAGAGAGGTTGCCGTCCATGCTGGATCTCAGAGTTATTTGCAAAAGGTACGTTACGCAGTCGTTTACGCAGGTAGCGCTCGACAGCGTAAGCCTGTCTTTTCGCGATAACGAGTTCGTAGCCATTCTGGGTCCCTCGGGTTCGGGTAAAACTACGATGCTCAACGTCATCGGTGGACTCGATCATTTCGATTCGGGCGATCTGCTGATCGACGGCATCTCGACCAAGGATTTCAACGACCGCGATTGGGATGCCTATCGCAATAATCGCATCGGCTTTGTGTTCCAGAGCTATAACCTCATTCCGCATCAGAGCATTTTGGAAAACGTGGAGTTGGCGCTTACGCTCACGGGCGTGGGGCATGCCGAGCGCCGCCAACGTGCGCGCAAGGCGCTCGAGGCAGTCGGTCTGGGCGAGCACGTTGACAAGCGCCCGAGCCAGCTTTCGGGCGGGCAGATGCAGCGCGTGGCCATTGCCCGCGCCCTGATCAATGACCCCGAGATTGTGCTGGCTGACGAGCCGACCGGCGCCTTGGATTCAACGACGTCCGTCCAGGTCATGGATTTGCTCAAGGACGTTGCGCGCGACCGTCTGGTCATCATGGTCACGCACAATCCCGAGCTGGCGTACAAGTACGCCACGCGCATTGTCAACCTGGCGGACGGCAAGGTCACCGACGATTCAGATCCCTTTGATGCTGCCGAGGCCGCGCGTCGCGAGGCCAAGCCCACGCGCAAAACCTCGATGAGCTTTGTGACGGCGCTTGGGCTTTCTGTCCGAAACCTCATGACCAAGAAGGGCCGCACGGCCATGACGGCCTTTGCAGGTTCGATTGGCATTATCGGCATTGCGGCGATCCTGGCGCTCTCCAACGGCGTAAACGACTACATCAAAAAGGTCGAGGAGGACACGCTCTCGAGCTACCCGCTGACGATTTCCAAACAAGATTATGACCTGTCGTCCATGATGGGCGGGCATGGGGCTACGGATGACGATACGTCCAAGAACGAGGGCTCGTTCGACGGCAGCACTGACGGCAAGGCTCAGGGGACCGATAAGATTCCTGTGGTCACGGCCGTAAAGGATATGTTCGCAAGCGTTAAGTCCAACGACATGACGAGCTTTAAGGCATGGCTCGATGCCGGTGGCGACGGTATCAATAAAGAGGTCAATGCTATCCAGTACGGCTATGGTGTGACGCCGGTTGTCTATCGTGCGGGCAAGGGCGATGAGAAACCTGTCCGGCTGGTGCCCAACGCTATGACCGAGGCCATGAGCGGAGGCGCGAGCTCGGCGGCAACGGTGAGCATGGATTCCATGGGGACCTCGGTCTTTAACGAGATGATTGACGACCAGAGCCTGCTCGACAGCCAGTACGATGTCGTTGCCGGCCATTGGCCTACGTCTGCCAACGAGGCCGTGATGGTGCTTTCGAGCCGCGGCACGGTGGGTGACTACACGCTCTATAGCATCGGCGCGCTGGATATCGATGAGCTCAACGACCTGGTTAACAGTGCCATGACGGCCGACGGCAAGGTCGAGACGCCCAAGGCCGGCACCGACTTTACCTACGACGATGCGCTGTCCACGACGTTTAAGGTGCTGTCGCCGTCCGATGCCTATCGCAAAAACGAAGAGACCGGCATGTGGACTGACATGTCTGGCGATGCCGACTTTATGGCGGCCAAGGTTGCCGACGGTATTGACGTGCGCATTGTGGGCGTGGTGCGACCCAACGAGGCGGCAAACGCGAGCGCATTGTCCCCGGGCATTGCCTATACGCATGCGCTGACTCGCCAGCTTATGGAGCGTGCTGCCGATTCGCAGATTGTGCAGGAGCAGCTTGCCTACCCCGAGACGGATGTCTTTACGGGCAAAACCTTCGACGAGCTGCAGGGCGAAGCCAAGCAGGGCGTGGATTTGGGCAGTATGTTCAGCGTAGACGAGGCGGCACTGAAGAGCGCGTTCTCTCTCGATTCGTCTGCGCTCTCGGGTGCGGCCGGCGGCATGGACCTTTCTAGCCTTGATTTGTCCGGGCTGGATATTGACCTTTCGGGTGTTGGGCGAGACATCGACTTCGGTGACATCATGGCCAAGGCGCCGGCCCCGGATTTCTCGGGCATCTTTGACGGTCTGGAGCTCACGCCCGAGCAAATGCAGCAGGTGGGAACGCTTGCCAATCAGCTGTTTGAGGGCTTTATGCAGTCCGATCAGTTTAAGGCGCTGTCGCCCGAAGATCTTAAGGATGCGTCAAAGCTTGCTGCCGCATTCTCGGCGTATCTTGAGAATGATGCCGCGGCCCAGCAATACCTGGCTCAGCTCAGGGCACTCGGCGGCGATGCCCTGGCCGAGCGTCTGCAGCAGGTGATGGGCGACTATGTGCAAAAGCAGCTGGCTCCGTATTTGCAGCAGTCTATGGATCAGGTGATGAAGGCGGTCAGCGAGCAGATTGCGACGACGGTATCAACCCAGCTCAAGGCGGGTGCGGCAGGGCTCATGGACCAAATGGCGACGCAGATGTCTTCGAGTTTTGCCAACTTGGCGAGCGCCATGCGCGTGGATGCAAACGCCTTTGCTCGCGCTATCCACTTTAGCATGGACGCTGAGGACCTGAGTTCGCTCATGATGAGCTATGCCAAGGCGTCAAAGCTCACCTACGAAAACAATCTGGCCACGTTGGGCTATGCGGACGAGGCGGACCCCATCTCGGTCAAGATTTTCCCGCGCGACTTTGAGGCCAAGGAGCGCGTGCTCGATCACATCGATGCGTACAACAAGCAGGTCAAAGCCGCCGGCCATGATGAACAGGCGATCTCGTACACCGACTACATGGGTATCATCATGGGTTCGGTGACCGACATCGTGAACACCATCAGCTTGGTGCTCATCGCATTCGTGAGTATCAGTTTGGTGGTGAGCTCCATCATGATCGGCATCATCACCTACATCAGCGTGCTGGAGCGCAAAAAGGAGATTGGCATCCTGCGCGCGATTGGCGCGTCAAAGCGCAACGTGGCCAACGTATTTAATGCCGAGACCTTTATCGAAGGTCTCATTGCCGGCGTCTTTGCCATTGTCGTCGTGGTGGCTGTGAGCCTTCCGGTTAATGCCTGGGCGCTTGCGGCCAAGCAGGTACCCAATCTGATGAGCCTGCCCGTGCAGGATGCGCTGGTGCTTATTGCAGTTTCGGTGCTGCTGACGGTCGTTGCCGGCCTGCTGCCGGCCCGCAGCGCATCCAAGAAAGACCCTGTGGAAGCCCTACGCTCCGAATAATGTGACAAAGGGACAGTCCCTTTGTCACATTGGATGAAAAGGCGCGGGAAGGGGGTGGCCCCTTCCCGCGCCTTCTAGTTTGTTTTGCCCATCAGCGTAATACGGACGCTTGGATGGGTGTACTCGTCAAACTCGTCCTCGGGATCCGTATCAAACGAGTAATACGTTTTGATGAGGTCGTCACTCGTCCTGATAGAGATTCTCTCGTAGAGTGAGCCGTTCAAAAATGCCTGCCTAAACTCTTCGGGGAGTTTCTGCGGTGCCAAGAGCTCGGGGCTCACCGTCTTGACGTCAACGGTTTGAACGGCAGAGGAAAGCTCGTCAAGCTCGCGTTCGATGCGGGCAAGGTTATCCTCGAGGCTCGCGCTGGGGTCGACCTCTGCCGCGTAGCTCACTTCCTTGAGCGTCCCCTTGTTGTCAAAGTCCAGATACGTATAGGTCTTCTGGGCGTCGGAGTCGCCTTCGTGCAGATAGCCGCGGACATGATAGCCGTAATCTTGATATCGCTCGTAGGGATCATCGGCGGACACGTACTCGCATGCGGGCTCTAATGCCTTGCGGGCGATGGCGATCTGCTCGGCCGCGGCCGCGGCGTTCTGTTGCATCTCGATGTTTCCCTGCGCCAGCTGCGGGATATAGGCACCGCACACGATTGCGAGGGGCAGTGCCACAAGCGCGACGATCCACTTTTTTGCACGGGGGATAGGCACGCCACAGGCCTCTGACATGGCTTTTGCGTTGGCAAAGCTTTCGGCAAGCACGTCTGCCGCGGTGGCGACGGCGCCTACGGCAGCGGCGACTTCTGCCGCGCCGCCCAGGTTGCGTGCGGTCTCGTTGTCGCTGTTCTTGAGCAGGCGCGCGGCGGCCTGCGTACCGATAACACCTGCGATTTGTGCCGAGTGGTCTTTCTCAGCCTGCTCGACGACGAGTCGGTGCTGCATTTCTTTCCACTGCTTGCCGCGCATGCCAAAGCGCGGCGCGAGCGCGCAGTAGCAGAAGATGGCGAGCTCGACGACGGTGAGCGCCAAGGCGGTCATCATGCCCGTCTCCTGGAAGCTTTCATGATGGAAGACGATATTGTCAATCATTTCGAAGGGAATGATCAAAAAAGGCAGCACAAACGCCATGGCAAGCGCTGTGCCGGCAATCTTGGGATAGATGCAGTATCGCTGGATACGCTTGCGTTCTTGTTCGGAAAGTGTTGCCATGGCTGATCCTTGGTGTCGTAACGGTCGTTGCGGCGCATGGGGCGCGGGGCGCATCAGTTTGAGCTAGCGCTGGATAAGAACATAGAGCAAGATGCTCATCGCGATGAGCAAGAAGCCTGCGATGTTAAACATCAGTGTGGCAAAGTTGCCCACGATGGGGCGTTCGACATAGCTTTTGTCTGGGTTGCTGGGGTTGTAGTACACGGTCATTTGGCTACCGAGGGGCCAAAGCTGCTCCGCGAGGGTGCCTAGGCGGGCGATGGGGCCTGTCTGCACGTGCAGCCAGCCCTTGGCGTCTTCGTAGGCGGTGGCTTGCGTGCGGATGGGGAGTTCCGACAAGCTTTTGGTCTTTATGCCACGGAATTGTTTTTTCGCGCGGTATTGCGTGCCGCCGACGGCGTATTCCAAAACGGGATACATCCTGCCTTCGCCCATAAAGCGATGGTCGATGACCGTTCCCATGGTCACGGCGGTACAGGCCTTGGCTTTCTTGCGAGCGGCGGCTTTCATGAGCGCGCTCACTCCGATAAGCAGGATGCCGATGCCCCCAACCAAGATGAGCGCGAGCAGGGATATCTGCGACGTGGTCACGGCGTTCTCCTTTGGCGCGATACCGTCATATGTGACTCAGTATAGAGAACCCCCGCCCTCGGTGGGCGTATTATGTGACAAAGGGACAGTCCCTTTGTCACATTGATTTGAGAATGGATGTTGATGTATTTATCGCTGGCTCCTATGGAGGGGATTACCGGGCATGTGTTCCGTCGCGTGCATGCGGAGTGCTTCGGCGCGCTCGATTGTTATTACACGCCGTTTTTGCCGCCGCCGCGGGTGGGCAATCGCTTTGGCGGCAAGGCGTTTAAAGAGGTCGATCCTGCCAACAACCAGGGACTTAACGTGGTGCCCCAGCTGATGTCCAAGAATGCGGACGAGTTTGTGTGGGCGGCGCAGGTGCTTGCCGATATGGGTTACCGCGAGGTCAACCTCAACCTTGGCTGCCCTTCGGGTACGGTGGTCGCGAAGGGCAAGGGTTCGGGCTTTCTGCGCAATTTGGATGAGCTCGAGGTGTTCTTGAGCGACGTGTGCGAACGCTCGCCCTTGCCGGTGTCGGTCAAGACCAGACTGGGGCTCGAATGCGATGACGAGTACGAGCGCGTGCTCGACCTCTATTGCCGAATGCCGCTGGCGGAGTTGATCGTGCATCCGCGCGTGCAAAAGGACCGTTATACGGGCTCACCGCGCAAAGAGTTTTACGGCGAGACGCTGGAACGGGCGCCGTTCCCCGTGGCCTATAACGGCGACATCTTTGATCTTGAGGACATGGATGCGCTGGTGAAGGCCTATCCCGGAACACGCCACGTAATGTTGGGGCGCGGCTTGCTTGCGAATCCCGCGCTGGCTCGCATGGTTAAGGGCGACCCTGCCGCTACCGCCGCTGAGCTGCAACGCTTCCATGACATGCTGTTTGCGGCCTATGCGGACGAGATTGGGGGCAACGCGGTCTTTCGCATGAAGGAGTGGTGGTTCTACGCCAAATGCGCCTTCGCCGATCCCGCGACCGTTCACAAACTCGTACGCAAGACCAAAAAGGTCGATGAATACCGTGCCGCTGTCGACCGTGTCTTTCGCGAGCAGCAGCTTGCGCCCATCGCCCGCTTTTGTGGCTAAATGATCCCTTGGGGACGGAGAAGAACGGATCGCCTGTGCCGGACCCATGCAAAAAACTGTACGCCAGCATCCAAGGATGTCGAAAAATATCGTTTTTGGATGCTGACGTACATGTTTGGTTCGGCAGGGGACTAGGCAATCATTGCATCGAGTGTAATGAGTTCCCTGAGTCGCTCCGTGCGCGTTTGCCCATGGCGCTTTGCCTTTGCGTCAAATGCTTCAAGAACCGATTCGCCCACACGTGCCGATAAAACAACGCTTGGTTCATCGGAAATCGGCGGCCTTCCCAACTTGACGGTGTGGCCCTTCGGCCACTCATCTTTTTCGTATGCCGCTGCGGCTTTTTCTAGCTCACCGGGAGCAAACCCCATCATCTTTTCGAGCTGTTTAGCGTCCATAGCGCCTCCTATCGATCGATTCCGATTTCCCTGAGCACCTTGCGCGTAGGAGGGACAAGGGCGTGGTAAATGATGTAACCATCCCGATCGGGGCAACATCGAGCGATGAGCTCCATGAGGCGGCTTCTCTTTTTGTATACAATTTTGTAGACAAAAATACAAGTAACTAGTCATTTAAGAACGTCCCCAACGACTGCCCACAAATAGCTGTACGTCAGCATCCAAAGATGTCGAAAAATATCGACTTTGGATGCTGACGTACATGTTTGTGCCGTATGGGTTTGTGCGTTGGGGCCGGCCGACCGCAATAGAACGCTAGAGCAGGTTCTTCTGTATCCACGCGATGATGTCGCCCGACTCGTAGAGTGGCGTGCCGTCAATGAACAGGCAGGGAACTTGGCGCTTTCCGCCGACGGCGATGAGCGTCTGCTCGGCATCGGAGTCGATCGAGATGTTGCGCTCAGGGATGGTCACGCCGTTATCGGCCAAAAAGCGCTTGACCTTTATGCAATACGGGCAGCCAGTCATAACGTAGAGCGCGAGTTCATGATCAGTAGCCATGGTGTCTCCAATCGGTTGCGGTTTTGATTGAAATACCCAAAGCCGCCGCAATCTATACGCGGGCCAGCGACGACTCGATGGCCTGTACCAGAAACGCCGTAGCTCCGGTGCCGCAGGGCTTGTCGTAGTAGTCAACAAAGCGCTGATCGGCAAGATAGCCGTGGGCGAGGCCCAGGTATGCTTCGTCTTGGGGTTCGTGTCCCCAGTTAAGGCCAATCCATCGACGGTGCATTGCGACAAGCTTGCGCGCCTCGCTTCCATCCGGTTCGCCGTCGCCCATGGCGATCGAGAGCTGGCCCAGAATAGCGCGTTCAAGTTCCTTCATGTCGTTCCATGTCTCGGGGTCCATGTCCAGCAGTGCCTCGTTTGCTGCATCGACGGCCTCGTCGCCATAGCGCGCCCGCGCCTCGGCACCGTAGCGCTCCTCGTTTTCCTGCACGGTGCGCCAGCGCTCCAATTGCGGCAGCACGGCGCCCATGAGCGAGACGGCTTCGTCGAGCGACATACCGGTGTTTTGTGCCAGGCGCGGGGCGCAATCCTCAATCATGGCCTCCATCGTGGTCTCGTAGGTGTACTTGCCGTGGTCGTAGCACCACTTGCAGTAATGGTCGGTCGTTGCGCCGTGAGCATCGGTGCCGCAGTCGTCGGGCGTGAGTATCATGCCGCAGCTCTGGCAATAGTGCTCGGGCATTTCGAGCAGGTGGGACAGCGGTTCTCCGGTTATGGCGGCAATGAGCTTCATCATGTCGATGCCCGGCGTGACTTCGCCGCGTTCCCAACGGCTGACGGCTTGGCGTGTGACGAAGAGCTTGGCGGCGAGTTGCTCTTGGGTGAGATTGTTGTCGCGGCGGATGGCGATGAGCTTTTCTGCAAAGGCCATGACGGCTCCTTTCTGCTGTTTGTTGCTTTAAGCATACGCGGCGGCCGGCACCCTTCCAAGCAACCGTTGGTTGCACGACGGGGGTTGATTTCCGATCTCAGCCGAACACATTGAGCAAATAG